>JACQVT010000418.1 GCA_016209665.1 Planctomycetota bacterium
CGAAGGGCTGTGCGCAAAGAGCGGGTCGGCGAGCAGCAGCGGCTCGCTGGAGCCGTCGCACGTCATCCAGGCGATGGGCGACCCGGAGCGTATCGGGCACGGGGCGATCCGGATCAGTCTGTCGCGGTTCAACACCGAAGCGGAGATCGACGAGGCCCTGGCGATCGTTCCACGGGCGATCGAGCGATTGCGGGTGGTCCAGCCGCGGGACGCCGACGAGATCGGGATGCCCGCGGCTCCGTTCCCCAGCATCGAGTTGCCGTTCGGCCACGAATGAACCGGCCCCCGTGGGAGCAGCTTCGGTGAGACCGGCTCTTGTGGGACCGGCTTCCAGCCGGTCATTCGGACCGGCAAGATGCCAGTCCCACACAGATCGGTCATTTGGACCGGCAGGATGCCGGTCCCACACCAGGCGGCCGCAGCCGGGACCCCCGTCATTGAGACATACATGGATCTCCTGCAGAATGGTACCCTTCGTATCACCTGTGCCCGCGGGCTGGCGGTGTTGCTGGAGCGCGAGGTTTCGCAGCTCGGGTACACGATCGACCTGTGCGACGACAGCGGCGTGGAGCTGACGGGCAATCTCATCGACGCGATGAAGCTGAACCTGCGGCTGCACGTCGGGCTGTACGTGCTGTATCTTCTCGACCGGTTCGCGTGCCACACGGCGGATGAGATGTACGAGGGGCTGGTGCGGCTGGCGTGGGAGGAGCTGATCTCGCCCGACGAGTACGTCAGCATCGTCTCGACGGTGGACACGCCGACGATCACCGACAGCCGCCACGCGAGCCGTCGGGCCAAGGACGCCATCGTCGACCGGATCGCCGAGCACCGAGGCCGGCGTCCGAACAGCGGGCCGCAGCGCGAGAACGTCGTCGTCAACCTGCGGTGGAAGGCCGGCGACTGCCGCGTGTACCTCAACACGACCGGCCGCAAGCTCTCGGACCGCAACTACCGCAAGATACCGTTCAAGGCTCCGATGGCCGAGACGCTGGCGGCGGCGCTGCTTCTGGAAGCGGGTTATGACGGCACGCAGCCGCTGGTCAACCCGATGTGCGGCAGCGGCACGCTGGCCATCGAGGCGGCCCTGATCGCGAGCGGGCGGGCGCCGGGCCTGCTGCGGAGCAACTTCGGGTTTATCCATCTGATGGGGTTCGATGATCCGGCGTGGCAGGCGATCCGGGCGGAAGCCCGTAAGCTGCGGCGGCCGCAACCGCCGGCGGCGATCGTCGCGACGGACATCGACGAGCGTGCGGTGGCCGCGGCCCGCCAGAACGCGATGACCGCAGGCGTGGATGGGCTGATCCGGTTCGAGGTGTGCGACTTCGCCGACACCCCCCTGCCGCCGGAGCCGGGCATCCTCATACTCAACCCGGAGTACGGCCAACGTCTCGGCGAGGAGGAGAAGCTGGAGCCCACCTACGCCCGCATCGGCGATTTCTTCAAGCGGAAGTCTCCCGGCTGGACGGGCTACGTCTTCACCGGCAATCCCAACCTCGCCAAGAAGATCGGCCTGCGGGCCAGCCGCCGCGTCACCTTCTTCAACGCCAGCATCGAATGCCGGCTGCTGAAGTACGAGTTGTACTCGGGAACCCGTCGGAGAGAGAAAGCCCATCCGGACGCCAGATGAATCCCGTGCCCGGCGGCAGGCCCCGCCACAGGTGAACCCGGTCCGGCAGTTTCTCCGGCGAGGCGCAACTTCTTCGTCCGCAGGGCGTTCGAGTGTTTCCAGAGACTTTGGCTCCCCGAGCCGATGATTCGTTTCGGCGACTCAGTCGCGAATCACGGTCGCCCCCGTGTCTGAAAGACGCGGGCCACTCGCCCGGGCGTAGCCCTTGGGTGTAGCACGGCCCGCGGGCGGGCCGGTCGCCCCGCCCAGACTGTCGCGGACCTTCCTCAAGCCGGGAGCCGTGACGGCCTCGACGGGTCGGCAAACGGATGTAATAACCGATGCCGGGACACCGTTTGTAATGGGGGGTGCGTCCGCGGGGAACCGGAACGTGGGCGCCGGGGTTCGGAGATGGGTTGAGGTCTGGTAGAATAGAGCCGGCCGCCGAGAACGGCTTTTGCGGATGGCTCTTCGATGGCCCCCGCGGCTCGGCGGACCTGGGGATGGCTGATGGACCCGTCGATGATCTCGTCGGTCTGGCTGGCCGCGGGGCGGGGCAGAGCCGCCGCGCCGAAGGCGGCGGTCAGTCCCCTCGAGAGCCGCGCCGACGTCGAGCCGACCAACCCCATCGACGGACTGGTGTTCGGCCGGCTGAAGCGGCTGGGCATTCCCCCGGCCCGTCTCTGCTCGGATGCCGTGTTCGTCCGGCGGGCCTGCCTGGACGTCATCGGCACGCTGCCCACCGCCGCCGAGGCCAAGGAATTTCTGCTGGACCGCAATCCGGCCAAACGTTCCGCCCTGATCGATCGCCTGCTGGAGCGCGACGAGTTCGGCGACTACTGGGCGATGAAATGGAGCGATTTGCTCCGCGTCAAATCAGAGTTTCCGATCAACCTCTGGCCTAACGCGGTGCAGGCGTACCATCGCTGGATTCAGGCCGGCCTGCGGCAGAACAAGCCCTACGACCGGTTCGCGCGGGAGTTGCTCACGGCCCGCGGGAGCAACTTCCGGGTGCCGGAGGTGAACTTCTATCGGGCCGTCCAGGGCCGCGAGCCGCAGGCCATCGCCCAAACGGTGGCCCTGACGTTCATGGGAGCCCGGGCCGAAAACTGGCCGAAGGAGCGCCTGGCCGGCATGGCGGCCTTCTTCTCGCGGCTCGGGTACAAGTCCACGGCCGAATGGAAGGAAGAGATCGTCTTCTTCGACCCGGGCAAGGTTCCCGACGACAAGTCCCCGCCGGCGGTCTTCCCCGACGGCACGCCGGCCCGGATACCGCCCGACCAGGACCCCCGGGAGGTCTTCGCCCGGTGGCTGATCGACCCGAAGAATCCCTGGTTCGCCCGCAACATCGCCAACCGCGTCTGGTCCTGGCTGCTGGGCCGCGGCGTCATCCACGAGCCCGACGACATCCGGCCGGACAACCCGCCGACGAACCCGGGCGTGCTGACTCTGCTGGAGCGCGAGCTGGTGTCGGCCCGCTGGGACCTGAAACGCATCTATCGACTGATCCTGAACTCGACCACGTATCAGCTTTCGTCGATTCCCGGCTCGGACCATCCCGACGGTCCGGCCAACTTCGCTCACTATCCGCTGCGTCGGCTGGAAGCCGAGGTGCTGATCGACGCCGTGTGCCAGATCACGGGGACGACGGAAGCGTACACCAGCGCCATCCCCGAACCGTTCACGTTCATTCCGGGCGACCAGCGGTCGATCGCGCTGGCGGACGGGAGCATCACGAGTTCGTTCCTGGAGCTGTTCGGCCGTCCCGCCCGCGATACCGGCCTGGAATCGGAGCGCAACAACCGGCCCACGACGGCCCAACGGCTACACCTGCTGAACTCCAGCCACATCCAGCGCAAGCTGGAGCGGGTTCGGCCGGCGCCGTCGTGGGGAACTCCCAGAGGCAACCCGCGCGAGGCGATCGAGGGCCTCTACCTGGCGATCCTGTCGCGTTTTCCCACCGAAGAGGAGTTGATGATCGTGAGAGACTCGTTTCGCCCCGGCGGCGGCAAGGGGCGCGAGGCCCTGGTGGACCTGGCGTGGGCGTTGATCAACAGCGCGGAGTTCAGCTACCGGCACTGACCGGAGGATGATGCGGTCCCTCGCGGGCCGCGATGAAAGCAGGAGGCGGCGGGCAGGAATCAAAAACATGGACCCCAAACAAGGCTCACAAGGCGGATCGCGGACTCCGGCGTCGGCCGAGGCGGCTTCGGGGTTGGCAGGTGCGCCGGTCTCTCGGCGCGAGGTGGTGCGTTGCGGCCTCGTGGGCGCCGCCGGACTGCTGCTGTCCGACCGGATCGGCCTGGCCGTCCCCGCCACGACGCAGCCGGCCAGGGCCAAGGCGGTCATCCAGATCTGGATGTGGGGCGGCCCGTCGCACCTCGACACGTTCGATCCCAAGCCGGAGGCGGGCAACGATTACTGCGGCCCGCTGAACAAGGCGATCGCGACCAACGTAGATGGGATCATGATCGGCGAGCTTCTGCCCCTGCTGGCCAAGCAGGCCGACAAGTACTCGATCATCCGCGGCATGACGCACGGCGTGAACGCCCACGAGACGGCGTCCTACATGGTTCAGAGCGCACGGATGCCCGGGGGCCGGGAGGTCTACCCGAGCGTCGGCGCGGTGGTTTCGCTGTTCAAGGGCTACGACGCCGGACACCAGAGCCTGATTCCGCCCTACATCGTGCTGACCGAGCTGCAGGGCCGGTTCTCGGAAGCGGGCTTCCTCGGATCGCGGGCCAAGCCTTTCGCCACCGGCGGCGATCCGGGGCAAAGCCGCTTTGCCGTCGAGGGCATCGTCGCCCAGGGCATCTCTGACGAGCGACAGCGGGCCCGACGCGAACTGCTCCACAAGCTCGACGCGCTGGAGCGAGTCATGAAGGACGATCCCGAGTTGGTCGCCTGGCGGCAGTGCGAGAAGCAGGCCTACGACCTGATCCTGGGCGACGCCGGGAAGGTGTTCGATCTTTCGCAGGAGAAGGACGATCTGAGAGACCGCTACGGCCGCACGACGTTCGGGCAGTCCTGCCTGATGGCGCGGCGGCTGGTCGAACGCGGCGTCCCCTACGTCACCATCAACTACAAGGGGTGGGACACGCACAAGCAGCACTTCCAGACCGTGCGCCGAAAGCTGCCGGAAATGGACAAGGGGCTGGCGACGCTGCTGGAGGATTTGTCGGACCGCGGCCTGCTCGACACGACCATCGTCTGGTGGAGCGGCGAGTTCGGCCGCACGCCCAAGGTCCAGTGGGAGCCGCCCTGGAACGGAGGGCGCGGCCATTGGGGCCGGGTCTTCTCGGCCGTTCTCGCCGGCGGCGGGTTCAAGGGCGGCCGGGTGGTCGGGGCGTCGGATGCGAAGGGGGAGGCGGTCAAGGACCGGCCGGTGTATCCATGCGACCTCATCGCCAGCATGTACGAACTGCTGGGCATCGACCCCGACGGGAAGATGCCCCATCCGCAGGGCAAGACGGTCCGCGTGACGCCCTCGGCCGAGGACGGCGTCAGCATGGGCGGGCGGCTGAAAGAGATCATGTAGCCTATGGCGGAATGCAGGAACCACTTGCGATGGTGGGCGGTGGCGGGGCTGGCCGCATGGTCGGCGGCGGCGCCGGCCGCACATGGGCAGCAGCCCGCGCCGCGGATCGGGTACGTCTATCCCGCCGGCGGCCGAGCCGGATCGACGTTCCGCGCGGTCGTCGGCGGACAACGCCTGCAGGACGTCGGCGATGTGTACGTGTCCTGCCCCGGCGTGACGGCCACGGTCATCGAGCACACCCGGCCGCTGACGCCGAAAGAGTTCACCCTGTTGCGAGACAAGCTCAAGGAGCTGCAAGACAAAAAGGCGGCGGCGACCCAGCAGAGTGGGCCGGGCCGACCACGCAACGCCACGCGGCCCGCCTGGACGGATGATGACGAGAAGACGCTGGCCGAGATCAAAAAGAAGCTCGCCAATCCCCCGAACCGACAAGCCAATCCCGCGATCGCCGAAACCGTGACGATCGAGGTGACGGTGGCTCGGGATGCGGAGCTGGGCGAGGCCGATCTCAGGTTGCGGACGCCCGCCGGCCTGACCAATCCACTCGTCTTCTGCGTCGGCCGACTGCCGGAGTTCTCGGAGGAAGAGGTACCCGACAAGGGCGGACCCGTGGGCGGCAAGGCTGCGGAATTCCCGAGGCCCCAGAGGAAGCCCGCGGTTGACCCGGTAACGGAGATCACGCTGCCGGCCGTCGTGAACGGTCAGATCATGCCCGGCGACGTGGACCGGTTTCGGTTCCAGGCCCGCAAGGGCGAGGGGCTGGTGGTGGCCGTCGCCGCCCGGGAGTTGATCCCCTACCTCGCCGACGCCGTGCCCGGCTGGTTTCAAGCCGTGTTGACCCTCTACGACGCCCAGGGGCGGGAACTGGCTTACGACGACGATTACCGCTTCGACCCCGATCCGGCGCTTTTCTATCGAGTTCCCCGCGACGGCGAATACCGGATCGAAATCCGGGACGCCATCTACCGGGGCCGCGAGGACTTCGTCTATCGAATCACCGTGGGCAGACTGCCGTTCGTAACCAGTGTGTTCCCCCTGGGCGGGCAAGCCGGCGCTGAAACGGTCGTCGAGGTCAAGGGGTGGAACCTCCCGTCAGCACGTCTAACCCAGAACGCCGCAGACGTCGAGGCGGGGATCACCCAGCTTTCGGCGTACAAGGGATCGACGTTCACCAACCGTGTGCCCTTCGCGCTGGAAACGCTCCCGGAGAGCGTCGAAAAGGAGCCGAACAACGAGCCGGACCGCGCTCAGTCCGTCACGCCGCCGACCATCGTGAACGGCCGCAGCGACCGGCCGGGCGACTGGGACGTGTTCGGCTTCGAGGGCCGTGCGGGCCAGAAGGTCGTCGCCGAGGTGTATGCCCGCCGGCTGGGTTCTCCGATGGATTCCGTGCTCAAGCTCACCGATGCCGACGGCCGACAACTGGCGATCAATGACGATCACGAGGACAAGGGCGCGGGACTCATCACCCATCACGCTGATTCCTGGCTCCAGGCCAAGTTGCCGGCCGACGGGACCTACCACGTCTACGTCGGCGACACGCAGGAGAAGGGTGGCCCGGAGTATGCGTATCGTCTGCGGATCGGTCCGCCGCGGCCCGATTTCGAGCTGCGGGTCGTGCCCTCCAGCATCAACGTTCGCCGAGGCGGGAGCGCGACCCTGACCGTTTACGCGCTTCGAAAAGACGGGTTCAACGGGGAGATCTCGGTGGCTCTCAAGGACGCCCCGCCGGGTTTCAGATTGGCCGGCGGCCGGGTGCCGGCCGGCCAGGACCAGGCAAAGCTCACACTGACGGTCCCCCCGGCGTCGCTCGACGAACCCGTCAGTCTCGGTCTCGAAGGTCGGGCCACGATCGAAGAGCAGGCGGTGGTAAGACCGGCCGTACCGGCCGAGGACATGATGCAGGCATTCGCATACCGACACCTCGTTCCCGCGAAACAGCTTCTGGTGGCCGTGTCGGGACGTCGGATGCCGAGGAACGGAGTAAGATGATCGACGACGCGAGCAGAGTACTGTCAGCGGAACGTTCAAGCGCGCGACTGCACGTGCGGAGCACGGATTCCAACGGCGCGTTTCTGGTATGGTCCGCCTCACCCGGCAGCGAGGCCGCTGTCGAAGCGGCGGCCGCTTACGCTCAGATCGCCGAGGCGCTCAGCAGGCTGGGGCTCCGGATCGTCCAGGAGCGCATCTTCGGAAGTCTGAGCGTCGAGGCCGCGATCGAAGCCGCCCGACAGGAAGCTCTCGGGTCACGAGGGATTCTCGCCGACGGCCCGCGGTCATACATCGAGGGCCGGCCGGTCTGGGGAGAAGGCTTCGCCGGCGTGCTGATGCGAGCGGCCGCCGGCCACGAGGTGCGGACGATCCGCGAGGACGGAATCGCCCGCGGACACATCTGGCAAACCGATGGGGCGAGATACCTGATCCTGCAAGACGTCCAGGCACCCTCCTCGTGCCCGTGCGGCGACGATACGCCTCCCGGCCAGGTCCGCTGCGCGATCGAACGTGCCGACCGCATCCTCCGGATGAACGGGGCCGGCTATCGCGACACCGTGCGCACGTGGTTCTATGTCTCGAACATCCTGGGCTGGTACGACCGGTTCAACGAAAGCCGCAACGCCGAGTACGGTGAGTTCGGCCTGATGCCCAGCACCGGCGGGAAGCACGCGCTGCCGGCCAGCACGGGTATTGGCGCCGGTCTGGCCGGTGGAATTGCCTGCTCGCTGGATCTCCTGGCGGTCACGCCGGTCGTCGGCGCCGTCGGACCGGTGGTCAGCCGCATCGCGAACCCCCGGCAGCAGGAGGCCTTCCGCTACGGCTCCGCGTTCTCCCGATGCACGATTGTCCGCGGGCCCCGGGAGAATCTGATCGAGGTCTCGGGCACGGCCGCCATCGACGAGCACGGACGCAGCCTTTGGCCGGGGGATGTTCGCGGGCAGGCGCGCTGCACGCTGGAGAAGACGGCGTCGCTTCTGGAACGCATCGGCGCATCGCTCCACGACATCACGGCGGCGAGCATTTTCTTGAAGCACGGCGACGATGCCGAAGCCGTCCGGGAGGTCCTCGCCGAGATGGGCATGGAGCGGCTGCCCGCGGTGTGGGTGGAGGCCGACGTGTGCCGCGAGGAGCTGCAGTTCGAGATCGACGCGGAGGCGGTCGTGCCCCGGCATAGCATCGACAACGCCCACTGACCAGAAACGCAAAATGGATCATTCCGCCTGGGGCGATTCAACCGGCACGAAGCGCAAGCGAGTGTCCATTTGTTGGCGCGAGCTGCACCGCGAGCACTCGCTTGCGCTTCGTGCTGGTGAATGATTCGCTCTGCCGGGTGGCCCACCTCTGGAGGTGGGGGAGCCGATGATTCCGCTGGGTTCCTTCTTCGGCTCCACCACGGCTGAAGCCGTGGGGCACCCGCACCGAAGCCGTGGGGCACCCGCACGTTCCAATGCAGATCACGGGATGGTTGCCGCGATCAGCTCGGGGGCCAGGGTGTCGTGGCTCTTTTCGGCCCAGGCTTGCAGTTGTGAGATGAGCCGCCGCACCGCCGGCGACGATTTCAGTTCGCCCCAGCGGTTGGCGACCTCGTCGGGATCGTCGCGTAGATCGTACAACTCCGGCGGCCGCCGGGAGCTCAGAATCAGCTTGTACCGGCCGTCCAGCACGCACCGCTCCTCGCCCTTGTCGGGATTGCCGGTGAAGGGAACGTTCTCGATGAACGCATGATCGCGCCCCTTGTCCGTGTCTCCACGAGCCAGGGCGGCGAGGTCCAGCCCCTGCAAGCCGGACGGCACCGGCTGACCGAGAAGGTCCAGGATGGTCGGCGTCAGATCGACGGAACTGAACAGCACATCGACGCGGCGGCCCTTGGGAATCACGCCCGGCATACGCATGATCAGCGGCACCCGCGAGGCCGTGTCGTAGCACAGCCGCTTGTAGTGGTGGTTCCAGCGGTAGATGAAGCTGTGGCCGTGGTCCGACGTGAACACCACCAGGGTGCTATCGGCCACACCCAGATCCTCGAGCGCCTCGAGCAGCTCGCCCACCTTCTCGTCGATCTTCTCGCACATGGCGTAGTAGGTGCGCTGGTCCCGATCCGCGATGTTTTTGTATCGGTCGAGGTACTTCTCGGGCACCGAGAACGGCGGGTGCGGAGGATAGAACGACACATAGACATAGAACGGCTGTGTCCGCCCGCGCTTCAGGAAGGCGATGGCGTCTTCGGTGATGACGTCGACGCCGTAGCGGCGCTCCCTGCCTTCGCCGAAGTAATGGTCGCTGCCGCGGCCGTCCTTGGGATACTCGGGGAAGGTCTTGAAGGCGTCCCGTCGGCCCAGGTGCCATTTGCCGAAGTACCCGCAGTCATAGCCGGCCGGGGCCAGCATCTCGCTCATCGTCCGCGAGGTCCCGGGCAGCTCCTTGGCGCCGGTCTTGGTCTCCGTGCAGTTCTCCTGCACCCCGGCGGAGTGGGGATACAGCCCGGTGACGATGGCCGCCCGGTTCGGCGAGCAGACCGGCTGGGCCGTGTACGTCCGGTCAAACCAGGCCCCCTCGCGAGCCAGCCGGTCGAGGTTGGGCGTGTGGCTTTTCGGGTTGCCGGAGATGCCCACACAATCCCGGCGGTACTGGTCGGACAGGATGAACAGGATGCTCGGCGCGGGCTTGGGACGACTGGCATTCACCGAGCCGTTCCCGGCAGCGACAAGGGCCCGGCCGGCCAGGCTCGCCAGCCCGAACGCGATCGCCGAGATGATGACCGTCCTCGCCATGCCGTTTGCTCCATCACACGGACGCGGCAACGAATTGTGGCACAGTCGCCCTCGACTGTGCATTCCGCCCCTCGCTGAACCCAGCCGAGGGCGGCTGGGCCACACCGCAACCAATTGTGGCACAGTCGCCCTCGACTGTGCATTCCGCCCCTCGCTGAACCCAGCCGGGGGCGGCTGGGCCACACCGCAGCCACAATCGTCGGCCACACCCTCCTATGGACGCAGCCGCTGGCGTGACCGGACGCGCGGCTAGGCTACCAAAGCATTCGCAGCAAGCCAATGGGGGTTGCCAAGTCGACGGGAATGGGTTATAATTGTCGACACCAGGGCGGGCTGCCAGGGAGCACGCCGCCTCGGGTCGTGGTTTTGTGATCGCGTGCCGTTTCGCACGTCTCCTGGCACGCCGGCAGGGTGTTCAGCCACGTCGGAGGACGACATGCCGATCTTCCATGCCAATGGCAGACCGCACGACGGTTCCGAGAGGGCCTTTACGCTCATCGAGGTCCTCGTGGTCGTGGCCATCATCGCGGTGCTGGTGGCGGTGCTCCTGCCCGCGCTGTCGCAGGCCCGCGAGTCGTCCAAGCGAAGCGTCTGCGCTTCGCACCTCCATCAGCAGGGGGTGGGCTTCGCGGCCTACGGGTCGGACAACAAGCACCTCCTCCCCTGGACGGCCAAGTTCCGCTACGCCCTGCTGGAAGGGCTGTATTATCACGGCTACGAGAAACCGAAGGCCGACGAC
>JACQVT010000031.1 GCA_016209665.1 Planctomycetota bacterium
CGAGGCCAGCAAGGACGCCGCCGACCTGAGCAACGAACTGTACGCACGGGGCCTGGCCGCGTTCCTGAACGTCCTCGAGTCGCAGCGTTCCCTGTATGCCACGCAGGACCAGCTCGTGCAGAGCGACACCGCCGTCGTCACGAACCTGATCTCGCTGTACAAGGCCCTGGGCGGCGGCTGGGACGCGCCGGTGGATTGACGGGGGTCCGATTCAGGGCGACAGCGGCACGAGTACGCCGGTGCCGCTGATGCGGTCGGCTTTGAGGTCCTGCAGGGCGCGGTTCGCGTCGCTCAGCGGGTAAACGGTGGTGTGCGGACGGACTGGGATGCGAGCCGCCTCGGCCAGCAGTTCGCGGCCGTCTTCCCGCGTATTGGCGGTGACTGAGTGCACGTTGCGCTCGTGAAACAGGTGCCGCTCGTAGTCCATCCGCGGGATCGGTGTCATGTAAATGCCGGCCAGGGCCAGCGTGCCCCCCTTCCGCAGCTTCTCCAGGGCTGCCGGCACCAGTTCGCCCGCGGGGGCGAAGAGGATCGCGCGATCCGCGGGCGCGGGCATCTGGGCGGCGGACTCGCCCACCCATGCGGCCCCCATTTGTCGGGCCAGCTCGCGGTGCCGCTTCCCCCTTGTCACCACGTACACCTCGCACCCGCGGTGCAGGGCGATCTGCACGACGACGTGGGCGGACGAGCCGAAGCCGTACAGGGCCAGTCGCTCGCCAGGCTGCAAGTCGCTGCGCTTGAGGGCCCGGTAGCCAATGATCCCCGCGCACAGCAGCGGCGCCGCCGAGACGTCGTCGAAAGCGTCGGGAATGACGTAGGCGAAGTCCTCGGGCACCACGGCATACTCGGCATAGCCGCCGTCCTCGTGGTAGCCGGTGAACCGCGGCGACTCGCACAGGTTCTCGCGGCCGCCCCGGCAGAACGGGCATTCGCCGCACGTGTGCCGCAGCCACGCCACGCCCACCCGCGTGCCGATGGTGAACCGCCGGCATCCCGGCCCCAACTCGTCCACAACGCCGACCGCCTGGTGCCCGGGGATGATGGGCCGCCGCTGCCGCGGCAACTCGCCTTCGATGACGTGCAGGTCCGTCCGGCAGATCGCGCAGCACGACACTCTCAGCCGCACCTGCCCCGTCCCCGGCGTCGGCTCGGCCACCTCCTCGTACCGCAGCGGCGACGACGCGATCGACGCCGTCTCGTGCAAGACCATCGCTTTCATGAGGTCACCTCCGGGGTACCGCCTTCCCCCCTGGGCAGTGGCCAGCGTGATATAATACCCTCCGCGTGCCAATGACCGTGAGGTAGATCATGTTCAAGTCGCTGCGACGGTGTTTTCCGGTCGTCGGCGTGCTCATCGCGTGTGGGTGCGAGCACCGGACGAGCACCGCCCCAAGCCTGTCTGAGCCGGGAGGCCGAACCATGAATACCATGACCATCGAAAGCAGCGGTTTTGCCGCGGGTCAGCCGATCCCCCGCAAGTTCACGGGCGACGGGAGCAACGTTTCGCCGCCGCTGACGTGGACGGCGGGGCCGTCCGGAACGCAGGAGTACGCTCTGATCGTCGACGACCCGGACGCGCCGACGCCGCAGCCCTGGGTGCATTGGGTGCTCTACAAGCTGCCCGCCCATACCACGTCGCTGCCGGAGGGCGTCGCGCCCGCGGAGCGGGTGGCCTCGCCCGGCGGGGCCCTGCAGGGCAAGAACTCCTGGGGCCGCATCGGCTACGGCGGGCCCGAGCCCCCGCGCGGCCACGGCGTGCATCATTACCATTTCAAGGTGTACGCCCTGGACACCAGCCTGGAGCTGCCGCCCGGCATCGACAAGGACCGGCTGCTCAAAGCGATCGAGGGCCACGTGCTCGCCCAGGGCGAACTCGTCGGCACGTACCAGAGGTAGCCCGCAGTCGACCCCGTTTGCAGGTTGCGTCCGGGTTGCCGGAGAACGCCGGGGAGACCGGCAAACGGCCGCGACAACCAGAAGGCAACGGCCTTTGCCCGACAAGCGGCAACATCGCGGACGGCACCCGGCGGATGCCGAGGCATTCTCGCCCGAGGTGCAGCCCACTCTGCGTCAGGCCGTCGCCGATCTGTCGTGGCTGCTCAGCCACGGGTACGCCGACAAGTCCGCCGTCAAGCTGGTCGGCGACCGCTACAACCTCGTCGAGCGACAGCGCATCGCCGTCGCGCGGTGTGCGTGCAGCGACGCGGCGTTGGCCCGGCGGACCGAGCACCGCGTCGACGCCTCGGCGGTGGCTCACCGGCCATTGCTGCTCGACGGCTACAACGTCCTGACGACGATCGAGGCGGCGCTGGCCGGGGGCATCGTCCTCGCCGGGCGCGACGGCTGCTACCGCGACATGGCCAGCATGCACGGCACGTTCCGCCAGGTCCGCGAAACGCTGCCGGCACTGGCCCTCGTCGGTGAGTTCCTGGCCGCCCGCCGCGTCGGCGAAGCGGTCTGGCTGCTCGACCGGCCGGTCTCCAACAGCGGCCGACTCAAGCTCAAGCTGATCGCGGTCGCGGCCGAGCGAACCTGGCCTTGGCGGGTCGAGCTGGTCGGCGATCCGGATGCCGTGCTCGCCGCGACCCCCGACATCGTCGCCACCGCCGACAGCATGATCCTCGACCGCTGCGCACGGTGGTTCAATCTGGCCCGCGAGATCGTTATTCAGCACGTGCCCCGTGCGCCGATCGTCGATTTGTAATCGGCGGTTACGAAGAAGCCCAGGGATCGAAATCCCTGGGCTTGGATCGTTGCATGGTATTCCGCCCTGACGCGGGCGGGCCCTGAATCGGCGCGTCAGGCGTTGTTCGATCGCTCATCCTTGTTCTGCGAGGGCAGGATGGGCATGGACGCCGAGGTGAGGCTGGCCTCCGGCTGGTACTCATAGTACGACCGGATCTGCTCGCGGAAGTACCCGCCGCGGGCGACCTGGGCCGCGTTCAGCACCGCCCCGAAGAGCCGCCC
The DNA here is from genome assembly GCA_016209665.1 of Planctomycetota bacterium. GTDB lineage: Bacteria > Planctomycetota > Phycisphaerae > UBA1845 > PWPN01 > JACQVT01. The sequence continues at coordinate 2,968 of JACQVT010000031.1, forward strand.
GTTGACCCGCTCCAGTTGCTCCCGGCCGCGCATCGCCACGCCCCGCGAGGTCGTTTTCGCCCGGCAAACCATGATGACGCCATCGACGACGCCGGCCAGCACCAGGCTGTCGCTCACCAGCAGCACCGGCGGGCCGTCGAAGATGATCTGGTCGTAGCGGTCCTGACCGTCCACGATCATCTTCCTGAGGTAGGCACCCGCGAGCAGCTCGGTGGGGTTGGGCGGGATCGGCCCGCTCGGCAGGGTATCGAGGTTGGGCAGGTCGGTGGCCACCGCCACCTCGGCGAGCTGGCTCTGTCCGATCAGGATGTTGCTCAGGCCGCGGGCCGACGACGTGTTCGGGAAGAACCGCTGGACCGCCGGCCGATGGAAGTTCGCGTCCACCAGCAGCACGCGCCGGCCGTTGAGGGCCAGCGACAAGGCCAGGTTGATCGCCACCGTGGTGCGGCCTTCCTCGGGCCGGGCGCTGGCGATGAGCACCGTTCGCTGCCGCTCCGCCGGCGCGCTGAGGAGCAGGTTCGTTCGGATGGTTCGGAACGCCTCGGCCACCATTGACCGCGGCGCCGTCCGGCTGGCCAGCTCCACCTGGTCGATCTGGACTTCCTCGTCGTCCACGTCGGGGACCGTGCCCAGGATGGGCACGTGCACGTGCCGCGCGATGTCCCTCGAGGTCCGGATGGAGGTATCGATCAGCTCCAGCAGCAGGGCCAGGCCCACCCCGCAGATCAGCCCGAACACGCTGCCCGCCGGCAGGTTGACCTCCCAACGCGGGAAGGATTTCTTGCGGGGCTTCTGGGCCGTCCCGATCTGGTGGACGCGGCTGACGCTTTCCCCCGCCTGCATGAGGCCGAGCTGGCCGGTGAACTGGTTGAGCTGGCTGTACTCCTCCTCCAGCATGGCCACGTCTTCCTCGATGCTGCGGTACTCGGCCATCTTGCGGTCGATGTCCGCCTGCATGGCCTCCTGTGACTCCAGCCGCTCCCGCAACTGGAACTCGGCCTGGGTCGCGTTCAGGTAGGCCTGCTCCGCCGACTTGAGCTGATAGTCGAGGACCTCCTTCTCCTTGGCGAGCTGAAGCTCGGCCAGCTTGGCCTGGGTGCTGGCGATGGAGGCCTCCAACTGCCGGACCTCGCGGTGGTTCGGGGCCACCCGCTGCATCAACACGTCCCGAGCCTGTTGCAGGCCCACCAGTTGGTTCGTGAGTGAGTAGACCTGCGGGTCCTGCTGGATCAACTGCTGCATCTGCGGGCTGACCGCGATCTGATCCGGCGTCAGGCCCTTGAGGTTCTCGTAGGCGGCCTTGAACTGGAGCTTTTCCGCCTCGAGCTTGGTGACCGCCTCCGACAGGGTCCGGAACGTTTCGCCGACCACGTTCAGCCCCTCGGTCACGCCGGGCGTGCGGAACGACTCGACGAACTTGGCCTTGTCCTCGCGGCGGCTGCGAAGCTGGCTGAGCTTGGTGGCGGTCTGGGTCCGGTAGTACTCCCAGTCGCGCCGGAGGGCACTCTTGCCCGTGGCCTCCAGGTCGACCAGGTACTTCTGGATGACGCCGTTGACGACCCTGGGGGCGTCCTCGGGGCTCTTGGTGCTGAACGAGACGGCCATGAAGTTCGTGTTCGGCACCTGGACGACCTTGAGCGTGTCCTTCATGTCGTCGAGCAGTTCCCCGACGTCGTCCTTGCCCGCCTGGTACCAGTCGGTCTGCATGATGTCCAGACTCTTGAGGGCCTCCTGGAGAACGTTGTCGGACGTGACGCGAACGATCTGGTCGGCCACCCAACGGTCCATCAACTCGACCTGAATCATCGGCTCGTTGAAACTCATGGGTACCTTGGGATTGGGCGACTCGACGAGCACGATCGAGGTGGCCCGGTACCACGACCAGTTCCGGTCGAACCACCAGGTCAGGCCGACGGCGATCACGGTCACGCCGAACCACACGAACAGGATCAGGAATATCCGCTGCTTGAGGATGCGGATGATGTCGCCCACGTTCAGGCCCGCGCCGGTGGGTGCCGGGCCCCCCGGGCCGCCGATCGCAAGCGGTATCCGCTCCTGTAAACTGACGGGCATGGTGGTCATTGGGTCATCCCCTGAACAAGCTGAATCGGCTCATCGTCTTGCGTGTCGGCCTCCACAACCAGATTGTTCAACACGTACGAGATCGCGCCGTACAGGCCGAAGGCAATGAACAACATGCTCATGCCGAGCATGGTGTGCCAGAAACCGCGGGCCAGATCGTCGCGGCCGAACACCACGAAAAACCCGGTGGTCGTCACCCGGACAATGTTGCAGAAAATGGCGATCGGCACGCAGCACAGGATCATCGTCAGCCGCTGCCAGACGGGTCGCTCGCTGACGAACGCCATCGCCACCCCCAGGGCCATCATGGTCATCATCAGCCGGATCCCGCTGCACGCCTGCTCGATGTCCAGCGTGCCCGGCTTGGCCTGGTACATGTACTCGACCAGGGCCCCCCGCGGCTGGGCCTCCATGTCCGGGATGAAGTTCAGCAGCGCCGACGACACGTCGGCGGCGATGAACCTTAGCGGCATGGTCATCTGCACGTACACCGGCTGGGGCAGCGGCACCGCGAACAGCAGGAAGGCCACCGCGAACCAGCTCCAGCGGGCCATCGGCCACCCGCAGGTCATGAGCACCACGCCCATGATCGTCGCCACCAGAGAGAGGCTCTTGAGGTAATCGATCGGATTGATGAAGGTGCTGAAGCTATAAACCGCGAAGGCGCCCAGAATAATAACCGCCCCCGCGACGCGAGACGTATGGCCCCGGTCGGGAATGGCCGCCGGCATCCGGTCCCGCCGCATGTACAGATAGTAAAGGCTGAACAGCGGGATGATGTACCCGTGCGACCAGTCGCCGTTGGTCCGCCACACTGTGGCCATGGTCCCAATGACATAGCGGTAGTGCATCCCCAGCACGATCGCCAACAGCGCGATCTGGAGGGCGAGAGCCGGAGTCCACCACGATCGGGACCTGCTCAACTGGTTGCTGACGTTCTGGCCCATGCCTCACGTGTTATCGGAACAGGTTCTGGAACCGCTGCTGCCGCTCCACCCGATGACGGTCCGTCGGGTTCTGCTGCGGGATGAACGAATCCACGTCCGCAAAGTTGCGGTCGTACACGAAACCGAAGCCGTAGGTCAGCCGGAACGAATTCCGCAGCGTCGCGAGCAACGGGGCGATGGCGTGCGTACCCACCCGGACGACGTCGTTCGGCTTCAGGTACATGTCGGGGTCCTTGCCCTCGAGAATCCGGGCCAGGTCCCACTGCGTGATCTCCTCGCGGTCGGCGTCCAGCCGACGGCGGATCTCGCACCGCGTGGGCCAGGCCAACTGGTCCAGCCCGCCGGCGGCGGCCACCGCCTGAGTCAGCGTGATCTGCTCGCCGGCCAGGGCATACGGCCCGGGCCGATTCACGTGTCCGTCCATGTAATAGAGTCCCACCGGGCCCGGGTCCACGCGGACCCAGTCCTCGTGCCGGATCACGATATTGTAGTTCGGATCGCCATGGCGGAGTTTGTCCGCAGGTATTCGGACGATCCGATGCTGGGCCTCGCTGGCCAAGGCCTCCCAATCGACGGGCGGCTGGGCGGTCGGGGCGGGCGGCGCCCCCGGTGGCGCCATCGTCGGTTCCGTCCCCGGCCGCGTCTGGGGCGGCGGTACTTCAATGAAGGCGTCGTTCACGAATTTGTACGCCGGCAAGTCGGCCGGGGTTCCCTTGGGGGCGGGTGTCGTCGCCGCCGGGAGCTTGCTCTCCGGCTCGGCCGTGGCCGCCGGTTCCTGCCCGGGCTGCGTGACCGGCACCGACGGCGGGGGAGCCACCGCCTCGATAAGGTCGCTCGGAACCTCCTGGGTTGACGGGGCGGCCCCGCCCATGGAGACCGGGCGGTCGCTGATCCTGGGCTTCGCCGGAGCGGCCGGCGGGGGAGAGGCCGCGGCCTGCAAGTCCGACATCAGCACCGGGCTCACCGGCGGCGGGGGCATCGCGGGACCGGGCTCGCCGGGGGGAGAACTCGTCTCGGCGGGGGCGGTCGTCACCATGCTGCGATGTTTGGTGGTCCGCTTGCCGGCCATCCCGCGGCGGAAGACCCAAACCGTCTTGACGTTGTCGTCCATGCCTCCGCCGAGGTTGATGGCCTCAAAGACCCGGAAGTCCGGCCGGGCGATGCGGTACGGCCCGGGATACAACACCGAGCCGGACAAGTTGAACATACGCTGCAAAGGATTGACGACGACGACCGTGACCATCGGCTGGTCCTCGGGGCGATACAACTCCGCGGCCTTGGCCTTCTGGATGATATCGCCCTGCAGTTCGCGGGCGGTTCGCCCCTCGGCCTTCATTAGACCGATCTGGGGCAGGTCGATGTATCCCAACTCGTCCACCGTCGGCGTCACCTCCGTCTCGGTGTTGAGCTGGACGAAATCGAGCAGGCGTATCTGGAGCGTGTCGCCCGGTCCGATCACGTACTCCTCGACGACGGCCTCCAGATCCTCCGGCTTGGGATCTTCGGCTCCCACGATGCCCACCGGCGTATCCCGGAAGCTGATCGACCGCTGAATGTCCATGACCACGTTCTGACGGAAGTTCCCGACCGAGCTGGGATTCAAAAAGTCGTTCCACCAGGCGTTGGACAGGCCGTTCTCACAGCCCGCACAGGCCACGGCGACCGCCACGAACGTCAGAACGCGTACAGGAACTCTCACGTGCATCAGGTTGCTCGCTTGCTCGCGGGGACGGCACTGACTTTGGGGATCACGCATCTCGTTGTCCTGGGCCCCTCCGGCGGGGCTTGTGGCTCGGCGGCCCGGGGGCCACCAGGCGCGCTGCCCCGGCTCGGCCTACCCGCCCCCGTCTGGTTTCGCCCACCCTGTCCTGGTC
>JACQVT010000397.1 GCA_016209665.1 Planctomycetota bacterium
GGTGAGGTCATGACCACCAAGGTCGCCTACAGCACGCCGGACACCCCGGAGACCGAATGCCAGGAACTCATGACTCACCGCCGGCTGCGCCACCAGCCCGTGCTCGAGAACAACCGGCTGGCGGGGTTGATCTCCATCGGCGACATCATGGCCCTCGAGGTCGCCCGACAGCAGGAGACGATCGAGTACATGCACCAGTATCTCCACGGGCGGGCGTGACCGTGTGGGGATTCCGCCGCAAACGAATCTTGGGAATCGATCCGTCTCAACCCACCGACCTGGACCTTGACCTTCGCGAGCAGGTGCTGAAGATCACCTGGGCGGACGGCGTGGTCAGCCGCTTGCCCCTGCCGATGCTCCGCAAGGAGTGCCCGTGCGCCACCTGTCGGACCGAGCGCGAGGAGCGCGGCCGCAGCCTGCTGCCGATCCTCAAGGCGGCACCCGCCGAGACCATCGAGGCCACCGGCGGGCATCTCGTGGGCAACTACGCTCTGCAACTCGAATGGTCCGATGGGCACAACACCGGGATCTACGATTTTCGGCTGCTGCGGACGCTGGCCGATGCCCAGCCACCATGAGTTGATCATTCCGCTTCGTCCGCGAGGGCTTCCCAGGCGGCGTTGAGTTGGGCGAGTTCGTGGCGCAGCGACTGGGCGGCCGCTCGCAAGGTGCGGCTGCGGTCGGCGTCGCGGTAGACGGCGGGGTCGGCGAACTGGGCTTCGGCGGCGGCGAGGCGCTGCTCGCGGTCGATGATCGCTTCTTCCAGTTGATCCAACGACCAGTTGGCGTAGGGGGTGACAACGCCGCTTGCGGCTTCGCGGACCACCCGGCGCTGGCCCCGCTGACGGTTCGCCTGACGCTGCTGGCGACGAGCCTGCTCCTCGGCGGCGCGGCGGGCCGCCTCCTCGGCGGCGACCCGGGCCTCGTAGGTGCTCCAGTTGCCGGGTAGCAGCTCGTAGCACCCTCGCTCGGGCAGGACGAGCAACTCGTTTACCACGCGATCGAGGAAATAGCGATCGTGACTGACGAGCAGGATCGCGCCGTCGTAGGCGATCAGGGCATCCTCCAGGGCCTCGCGAGCGGGGATGTCGAGGTGGTTGGTCGGCTCGTCGAGAACCAGCACCTGGGGGTGCCTCCACATGAGCTTGGCGAGGACGACGCGGCTCTGCTCGCCGCCGGACAGGCTGCCCACCCGCTTGTAGACGTCGTCCCCGAAGAACAGGAAGCGGGCCAGGAACGACCGCACTTCGGTCTCGACGCTGCCGGGCCGGCGGGTCTCGATCTCGTCGATGACGGCCACGTTCTCGTTGAGGTCGGCGTGCTCCTGGTCGTAGTAGCCGACGTCGAGGTTCTCGAACAGACGGACTTCGCCCGCGTCGGGAGGCACGCGGCGCATGGCCATCTTGAGCAGGGTGGTCTTGCCCACGCCGTTGGGTCCGATGATGCCGATCTTTTCGCCGCGGAAGACCTCGAGGTTGAAACCGTCGAACAGCACGACGCTACCGTAGGCCTTGCGGACGCCGACGGCCCGCAGGACCATATCGCCGGCCCGCTTGGTGGGAACAAAGTCGATGGCCATCCGGCGGCGGGCGTGGATGGGGCGCTCGACGAGCGTGCCGCTGCGTTCCAGGCGGTCGAGGGCCTTGAGCCGGCCGCGGGCCTGGGCGCTGCGGGACTTGTCGGCCTTGACCCGCTCGGCGTACTCGCGCTGGTGCTGCATCCACTCGCGCTGTTTTTCGTATTCGCGCTGGGCGGTTTCCAAGCGAACGCGCTTGGCCTCGGCGAAGTCAGAGTAGGCGCATGGATACACGGTGATGCGGCGCTCGTCGAGGTTGGCGATCTTCTCGACGACGCGGTCGAGCAGGTAGCGATCGTGCGAGACGATGACCGCGGCGCCGTGGTAGCCGGCGAGGAACTTCTCGAGGAACCGCGTGGCCGCAATGTCGAGGTGGTTGGTCGGCTCATCCAGCAACAGCAGATCGGCTTCCTGCAAGAGCAGCCTGGCCAGGGCCGCTCGACACTTCTGGCCGCCGGACAGGGCCGCGATCGGCAGCTCGTAGTCGGCCGGCGTGAAGCCCAGCCCGCCGAGGACCTCCTTGAGCGTGACCTCGTACTCGTAACCGCCGGCGGCCTCGAGGCGGTGGGTCAGCTCGTCGTACTCGGCCATCAGCTCGGCCTCGGCGGCGGTGCCGTGGTGCTCGGAGATGAGCTGGGCGACCTCGGCCACGCGGTCCTCCAGGCGGTGGACGTTGTCGAACGTGCCCGACACCTCGGCGAACAGCGTGTTCGTCGAGTCGAGCGTGGGTTCCTGGGGCAGGTAGGCGACTTGCAGGCCGCGGCTGCGGGTCACGGTGCCGATCTGCGGCGGCAGCTCGCCCAGCATGAGCCTAAACAGCGTGGTCTTCCCCGAGCCGTTGGGACCCACGAGGCCGACCTTCTCGCCGCGCTGGATGCTCCATTCCAGCTCATCCAGCACGGTCTGCCCGCCGAAGTCGACGTGGACGTTCTGCAGCCGGACAATGGACATGCGACGATCATAATGCGCGGTCCGGGAA
>JACQVT010000032.1 GCA_016209665.1 Planctomycetota bacterium
AACCAGCACGAAGCGCAAGCGAGTGCCCATGAGTTGGCGCGAACCGCGCGAGTCGCACTCGCTTGCGCTTCGTGCTGGTACATGACTCGTTCCCACTCAGGTGGGGGCGATCTCGCGCCGGCAGACGACGATCAGATCGGGGCTGCGGTCGCGGTCGTAGGGTTCGCCTTTGAACGAACCGAACAGATCGACCCGCGCCGCACCCTGGCTGCGAGCGGCGCCGACGAGGTCGTCAACCTCGATCCCCAGAAATTCGGCGGCGTCGTAACGCGGCTCGGCAGACGCTCCGTCCAGGCGCAGATCGACGAAATCGACGTGGCCGCGGTCGCCGATGCGGCGCACGGCCTTGAGCAGCACGTGATCACCGCCGGCGTGGGCAACCCGTCGGCATTTCTGCCAGATGGTCGTCGCTTCAGGCAAGCTCCAGAGATTCAGCACCTGCACGATGAGGGCCCCGCCGGGCCGCAGGGCCGCGATAAGCCTGCCCATCGCGCGGTCCATCGTGTCTATGTCCGACGCCAGGGCCAGCGAGTTGCCCACGCACAGCACGGCATCGAACGGCCCGCCGGTGTCCGCCAGCTGGCCCTGGACACGCGACGGACGCGAGGCGTCCAAGGGCGACGAAGTCGCGTCGTGTGTCCAGGGCTGGTCGAACGACCGCACGACCCACCGCAGACCCGGCGGCTCGCCGAACTGCCGGCGGCACTCGGCGATCATGCCCGGACTGACGTCCGCCGCCTCGACCTGAAGGCCCCAGGCGTGCAGCATCGCGGCATGGCGGCCAGTGCCGCAGGCGGCGTCCAGAAGCCGTCGAACCCCCACCTCGGCGAACAACCGCCGATAGAACGGCTCCTCGTTGGCCAGCCGCCGCGGCCAGTCGATCAGAAGGTCGTAGACAGCGGCGTGCTGGTCGAATGTGGTGGCGGTCTGCTGGGTGCCCATTATCGGACTCCGATGACCTGATTATACCGGGCTTGCCTGTGCGCCAACGCTCGACCGCCCGTTTAGCCGCAGGCCCGCAGGGCCGCGCCCTCAACCCGACGAGGGCGGCAGCGGTTTTGAGGCCGGTCGTCTGAACCGTTACAATGGATGTCTCGCGATGACCCGCGGCTCGCCGCCGGCGTGACGAAGTTCGTACACCCGAGGATTTGACCAGCTATGGCACGAATGAGAGCCGTGGACCGCAAGCAGCAGCTCCTGGAGTCGGCGGCCCAATGCTTCGCCCGCCACGGCTACCGCGGCACGACGACGGCCATGATCGCCGCCGAGGCCGGCGTCACTGAGCCCATCATTTATCGGCACTTCAAGAACAAGCACGATCTGTTCATCGCCCTGATCGACGCGGTGGGCGAGCGGGTGTTCAAGAACTGGGAGAAGGCCACCGCCGCTGCCCGGACGCCCCTCGAGAAGCTGCGGACGATGATGTACGCCAATCCGGCCACGTCCGACCCCACGACGGCCAGCGTCTACCAACTGCTGTTCCACGCCTCGACGGAAATCGCCGAGCCCGCCATCCAGCAGGCGATCCGCGACCACTACGAGCGGTACGTCAAGGCCCTGGCCTCGATCATGCAACAGGCCCAGAAGGCCGGCGAACTCCGGCGGGACGTGCCGCCCGAGTGGCTGGCCTGGCAGATCATCCACGCCGCCGTGGGCTTCGCCATGGTCCGCCCGCTGAAGATCCCCAGTCACACCAACCTGGAATTCGTCCAGGGCACGATCCGTCTGCTGATGGAAGTCCTGACCCGCCGCCCGGATGATGTGCCGGCCAGACGCGGGTAGTCACCCTGTTTCTCGAAAACGGGTGGGATGCCGCCCCCTTCACCGATATAATTGAATGTATGGACGGAGGCATTGTTCCATCGTTAAGCGATGCAGTCGGGCTGTTCCCGCTGCCCAACGCGGTGCTTCTGCCCGGAGGGACGCTGCCGCTGCACGTGTTCGAGCCCCGGTATCGCCAGCTCGTCCACGACGCCCTGGACGAGAACGCCCTGATGGCAATGGCGTTCCTGTTGCCCGGCTACGAACCCTACTACCACACGCTGCTGGCGAAGATTCACCCGGTCGTTTGCGTCGGGCTGATTCGGGAGTGCCTCCAGACGGGCGACGGGCGGTACTTCATCAATCTCGTGGGCATCTGCCGGGCCAAGGTCCTCGATGAGGACCGGACGGGCGATTACCGCCGGGCCTACCTGGAGCCGATCGTCGCCCCCAACCCGAGCGTCGACCAGGACGGCGAGTTCACCGCCGCCCAACTGTGCCGTCAGATGTTGAACGCGCCGGTCTTGGATGGGGTCGAAGCCGTGCAGAAGCTGCGGAAGGTGTGCGGCAACTCCATGTCGCTCGAACAGGTGGTCGACCTGATGGCCGCCGCACTCTTGCCGGCCGAAACGGTGGAAGTCCGACAACTCATCCTGAGCGAATCGCGCGTGCTCCAGCGGGCCGAGATCCTTCTCGCCGAGCTGCAGGCCCTCGCCAAGAGGCTGCAAGTCCAGCGCACCCAACGCGACGACACCAGCCACGGCAGCATGATGAACTGACACGACTTCAGCCGGCGGGTGGTTCGTCGCGCTTGGGTTGCAGTTTCCCGACGAGCTGCGTGACCGACGTGAGCGAGTGGCGCCGCAGGTAGTCCTCGAGGCCCGCGATCACCCGCAGCGGGGTGGTGGGATCGACGAACAGGGCCGTCCCGATGCCCACCGCCGTCGCCCCCACGAGCATGAACTCCACCGCGTCCCTCCAGTTCTGGACGCCGCCCATGCCGATGATCGGCACCTTGGCCGGCCCGGCCACCTCGCGGTAGACCCGATACACCAGATTGAGGGCCAGCGGCTTGATCGCCGGCCCGCTGAGCCCCCCGGTCAGGTTGGCGAGGATCGGCTGTCGCTTCTCCACGTCGATGGCCCTCCCGACGAAGGTGTTGACCCTGGACAGCGCCTCGGCCCCGGCCTCGACGGCCGCCCGGGCGGTCGCGGTGATGTTGGTGACGTTGGGTGACAGCTTGACGATGAGCACCGCCCGCCGGACCACGCCGCGCACCGCCGACACCAGTTCGCGCAGAGCCGCCGGATCGGTCCCAAACACCAACCCGTCGCATACGTTCGGACAACTGACGTTGAGTTCCAGGCCGCGGACGGTCTCGATCGGGTCCAGGCGGCGGCAAACGGTGAGGTAGTCGTCGATCGAGTGGCCGGCCACGTTCACGATCGCCGGCACGTCCAGCCGGGCCAGCACGGGTAGCTTCTCGGCCACGAACCGCTCCAGGCCCACGTTGGCCAGGCCGATCGCGTTAAGCATGCCGCCCGCCGTCTCGACGATCCGCGGCGGAGCGTTTCCCTTGCGCTCCTCGACGGTGACGCTCTTGGTCGTGAACGCCCCCAACCGCGCGAGGTCCATGAACGGGGCGTACTCGTCGCCGTACCCGCACGTGCCGGACAGTGTGACGACCGGGTTGCGCAGTTCGAGCCCCCCGATGCGCACGGACAGATCGGTTCCGGCTATCCCCGTCGAAAGACCCATGCAACCAAGCATCGAACAAAGCCCCCGTCGTGTCAAGAGATCGCTGCAAGCGAATTTGATCTTTCTGCTCCGAGGACATAGGATATCATCGAGGAGATGATGCCATGTCAATTGTGGCCGTTGACCCCCCCGAGTGGGGGAAATCAAACACTGTTCAGTTGGACAGTGACGCTCCGCGCAATGAGATGGCCATCCACGAGATTGACGAGTGGGCGGCCGAAAACGGCTTTGCCCGGGTAACTGAGTATTATCTGCGTCCCATCCTAAGACATGATGGGCGCCGGGTGTTTCGGGGGATCTGTTACCGATTGACCGCCGAGGAGATATCTTCGGCGGAGGAAGCATGCCGGAAGAATGCTGAGGCCTTGGCCACGATGCCCGTCACGCCTCACCGGGCCGGCAGGGGTCGTTGACCGGACACTGACATGGCTCACCGTCGCCGGATCGTACCTGACAACTCGGTCATACTGCCGGCGTTCTTCCAAGAGGAATTCGTCTACAAAAACAACCGTTTTGATCTCACTCGGCGGGCTAAACCCCTCGCCGACGCCATCCGCAGCCGTGGGGTGGATGCCTTCGCCCCGGACTTCTTGATGCATGAGTTCATGGCCCAGGCAACCGAAAAGGCCCGGTGCCGCGACCACTCACCAGTCCTGGAAATGGACGTGGTTGGCCGCCAGCTTGAGCAGTTCAGAGCCTTGCCCATCACCTACGCTCCCTGCAATAAGCTGGCCCCCAGAGCCTGGACGCTGGCAACAGACCTTGACCTTTCCGTGGCCGACGCATGGTATCTTGCCTGTGCGATTGAATACGATGCGGAGTTCTGGCTGTCCCACGAACACTCCGATGGACTCGCGGAACGCGCAGCGAGAGCCCATCCGGGCGGCGTCCATTTGCTCGTCCATGAGCGTTTCGGGTGAACAGGGAGGCACCGCGTGGAACTCGACCTTCAACGTTTCTACAACATCAACCGCCGGGTGCTGATGTGGATCGCGTTCTTCGCGATCCTGTACCTGCTGCGGCACTTTTTCGCGGTGATGTTCCTGACGTTCATCTTCGGGTTCGTGATGCGCAAGGTGGCGCGGTTCCTGGCCCAGCGGACCGGGGCTCCGCACTGGCTGGCGGTGGTCGGGCCCTATCTGGTGATGCTCGCGCTGCTGATCGGCCTGCTGACGATGGCCGTGCCGCGGGTCGTGGATGAGGGGGTGCGGTTCTCGCAAAAGGTGCCCAATTTGCTGCACACGCTGGCCACCGAGGTGGAGAAGGCAGCCGGCGAGTACGGCCTGGAGTCGACGCTGGCCCGCCTGGTCAACCCGGAGACCGCGGCCAGTGCCCCGGCCACCGCGGCGGCCGACGTCGAACTGACCACCCGCCCCGTCGAGCCCGCCGTGAACATCGCGAGCATGACGGCCCGAATCCAGCGCTGGCTCCTGGACCTGTTCCCGCCGGCGATGATCGTCGACTTCATGCAGGCCGTCCTCAGCGGCACGCTGCAGTTCCTGCTGGCGTTTCTGCTGTCGTTCCTGATCGTGCTGGACTTCGACCGGATCGCCCACGAACTGCGGGTCTGGCGGGAAAGCCCGGTCGGCCGGTTCTTTCACGAGGCGGCTTCCAGCGTGGTCGAGTTCTCCGAAGTCGTGGGGACGGCGTTCCAGTGCCAGATGGTGATCGCCCTGCTGAACGCCTCCATCACGTCCATCGGGCTGACCATCCTCGACATCCAGCCGGTCGCCCTGCTGACCACCATCGTTCTGTTGTTCGGGCTGATCCCCGTGCTCGGCGTGTTCGTCTCGTCGGTGCCCATCATCCTGATCGCGTTCAACGACTTCGGGTTGAGCCACGCCCTGCTGGCCCTGGGGGTGATCGTGATCGTCCACCTGCTGGAGGCCTACGTCTTCAACCCGCGGATCTACGCGGCCCGGTTCCATCTCAACCCGGTCATCGTGTTGATCATTCTGCTGGTGGCCCACGAGCTGTTCGGCGTGTGGGGCATGCTGCTGGGCATCCCGGTGACGCACTATGTCCTCAACGTCGCCCAGATGCCGTCCTATCCCCGCAAGCGGCGCCGGTCGCGGAGGCAGCAGGGGCTCCCCGGCGACGGGGCGGCCGGACCCGCTCCCGACGGCTCACGCCCGTAGCACCGGCCGGCGGATTTCCACGCGGATGGCATCGGCCAACGGGTGATCGACGCGACGCTGCGTACCGTCCGGACAGCGGATGGTCCAATCGACCTCCCCGGACTGCCCGACGACCTGGATCTCGGCCCCCAATGGCAGAGCCAGCGCGGCGATCCGCGAGAGGACCTCGCCGGTCGCCGATCCGTCGATCCCCCGGATGAGGGCCACGTCGCCTTCCCGCAGCCGCGCCAGGTGCGTCTCCGCGCCTGCGGCCAGCAGCTCCGGCGGGCGGGGAATCCGCTTGCCATGCGGGTCGTGCACGGGGTGGCCGAGCAGGTCGTCAACCCGATCCAGCAGTCGCTCGCTCAGCAGGTGCTCGATCTCCTCGGCGTCGGGATGGGCGTGGTCCAGGGCGATCCCCACCTGGTTGACCAGATAGGTCTCCCACAACCGATGTGCCCGCACGATCCGTCTGGCCTGCCGGAAGCCCTTGTCGGTCAGGCGGACCTGGTCCTCGGGATCGCACTCGATCCAGCCATCGCGCTGGAGACGGCGGCAGTATTTCCGCAGATCGGCCGGCAGCATCCGAAGCTGTTCGCCCAGCACCGAGGCCCCCACGACGGCCTCCGGCGCCGGCGAGGGGCGCAGGTTGAACGCCGCCCGCAGGAAGTTCTCGCGGGCAATGCGCGTCGCCAGTTGCCAGCGCCGCAACACTCGCAGCAGCACGCCGTGTCTGGGCGAGGCCAGCCAGGTCACCAGGAACATGCCGAACGACACCACGGCGATCGCCCCGGCGGTCGAGCAGTCGAGCCACAGGGCCACGTGGAAGCCGACCACCGCCGAGACGGCGCCCAACCCCGCCGCCAGCAACACCATGCGGGCCAGCCGGTCCGTCAGCAGGTAAGCCGTCGCGCCCGGGGCGATCAGCATGGCCACCACCAGGATCGCCCCCACCGCCTCCATGCCGCTCACCACGGTAACGGACACGGCCGCCATCAGGGCGTAGTGTACGGCGGCGGCGGGAATGCCCAGGGCGGTCGCGGTGGCCGCGTCGAACGACGTGATCTTGAGTTCCTTGAAGAACAGGACGGCCGCGACAACCACGGCCACCGCCACCCCGCCCATCGTCTTGACGCGATCCGGCCGCAGCCACGACATCTCGATCTCACCATACAGCACGCAGTGGGCGTCGAGGTCCACCCCCTCCGTGAACCGGGTGATCAGCACCACGCCCAGCGCGAACAAGGTCGAGAACACCACGGCGATGGAGGCATCCTCCTTGACCCGCGTCCGCCGGTGAATCAGCTCGATGAGCACGACGGTAAGCAGCCCCGCCGCCACCGCCCCGGCGATCATCGCCACCGCCCCGCGGCTGCCCGTCACCAGAAAGGCACCGGCCAGGCCCGCGAGCAGGGCGTGGCTGATCGCGTCCCCGAGCAGGGCCTTGCCGCGCAGCACCAGGAAACATCCCAGTACCGCGCAGGGCACTGCCACGAACACGCCCATCGCCACGATCCAACCTGTGAACTCGACGTTGCGCGTCCAGGGCTCGATCAGGTGCTCGAAGAAGTCGAAGCGGCGGACCAGCGGCTCCGCCGAGGAAGCCAGGAGGCAGACGGCCGGGTGTGGAATCGCGATACTCATCCCTTCACCCGTGGAATCTCGTGGCCGTGGGGGTCGAGGTCGGGATGGTCAAGCCCGGCTTCCAGCCGGGCCACGATCTCCTCGCCGAGCACGTGCTCGATCTCCTCGGCATCGCGATGCACGTGATCGGCGGCGATCCGCGCCTCCTGCGTGAGGTACAGCTCCCACAGGCGATGATTCCGGATGATCTGCCGGGCGCGTTGCTGCCCGACCGACGTGAGCGTCAACCGGTCGCCCGCCAACCCGGCCAGCCCCGACGCCGCCAGCGTGCCGGCCACGCGGCGGACGTAGCCGACGGTCTCGGATCGGGCTCGAGCCAGCCGCTCGAGCGTCACCGGTTGGTCGAGTCCCTCGCCACCGAGTTCGTGATAGAACGTCTTGAGCAGGTTCTCCAGGCGCACGCGGCGGCTGCGCCTGGACCGTCGGATCGCGCGTATCGCCACTCCTTGCCGGGGACTGAGCAGGTAGGCCAGTCCGAACCACGTAGTGGCGGCCAGGACCATGCACGGCCCGGTGGGGATGCGGTTCAGCAAGAAGCTGAGCAGGACCCCGACGAAGCCCGACAACACCCCCAATAACGCCGACAACGCCAACATGCGGCCCAGCCGGTCCGTCAGCAGGTAGGCCGTCGCCGCCGGCGTGATCAGCATGGCTGACACCAGCACCACCCCCACCGCCTGCAGGGCGATCACGATGGCCAGGGCGAGCAGAGTCATTAACGCAACCTGGATCAGCCTGACCGGCATGCCGATCGACGCCGCGAAGCTCTCGTCGAAGCTGGTGGCCAGGAAGTACCGGAAGAACAGCGAGATCACCAGCACCACCACCAGCGTCACCAGGCCCATGAGCTGCAAGTCACCGCGGCCCAGGGCCGCCGCGTCGCCGAACATGTAGCGGTCCAGCCCGCTCTGGTCGCCGTAGGCCATCCGCTGAATGCGGGTCAGCAGGATGATCCCCAGGCCGAAGAAACCCGACAGGGCCAGACCCACGGCGGTGTCGGATTTGATCCGGCTGTACCGCGAGATCACGGAGATGACCAGACTGGCGAGCACGCCGGAGATGATCGCCCCGGCGAAGATCGCCAGGGCATTCTTGGTCTGCACGACCACGAACGCCAGGCAGATGCCCGGCAGGACGGCATGGCCGATCGAATCCCCCAGCAGCGACATCTTCCGCAGGACGACGAAGGAGCCCAGCAACCCGCAGCAGACGCCCAGCAGCACGGCCCCCACCACACCATAGACCAGGCTGACGTGCTGGAACGAGAAGAACGCGCCGAGCTGCTCCCACAGCCCCGCGGTGCTTTCCACCCGGGCGGCCAGGATCCTCGGCATACCAAAGGCCAGCATGTCCGCCGAAGCCATCATCGCTCGCTCTCCGCCACCGCCTGTGCCGCGTCAGACAGGATCGTCAGCCGTCCACCGTATGTCTTTTGCAGCAACTCGGGCGTGAAGACCTGCGGGGTCGGCCCACACGCCACCAATCGCATGTTGAGCAGGATCATCGTGTCGAAGTACTCGGGGGCCGTCTGCAAGTCGTGGTGCACCACCAGGCAGGTCTTGCCCCGGTCTCGCAGTTCCTTCAGCAGGGTGATGATCGACGTCTCGGTGGCCGCGTCCACGCCCACGAACGGCTCATCCATCAGGTAAACCGTGCTTTCCATCGCCAGGGCTCGGGCCAGAAAGACGCGCTGCTGCTGCCCGCCGGACAGGTTGCTGATCTGCCGCCCCGCGAACGGGGCCATGCCCACCTTCTCCAGGCACTCGCGGGCGATCCGCTTGTCGTCGCGCCGCGGATGCCGCAGCAACCCCACCCGGCCGTACCGCCCCATCAACACCACGTCGAACGCCGTCACCGGGAAATCCCAGTCCACGCTCTCGCGCTGCGGCACGTAGCCGATCAACCGCCGCTGCTTGTGAACCGGCTGGCCGTAGCACTTCACCCACCCGCTGGAGAGCGGCAGCAGGCCCATCACCGCCTTAATCAGCGTGCTCTTGCCGGCGCCGTTGGGCCCGATGATCCCGACGAGCTGGCCCTCGCCGACGGTCAGGTCCACGCCCCACAGCACGGGCCGGCGGTGGTAGCTGACCGTCAGATCGTGGATCTCCACGGCCGGTTCACCATTCGATCGGCGAGAATCCTTGTGCATCTGGTCGCCCTCGGATCTCCGCGGAGCCGGACCCCGCGGCCGACTTCATCCATTTTAGCGCATCGGCGATCGTGTTCATGTTGTGCCGGACCATCCCAATGTAGGTACCCTCCGGGGTGCCCGGCCCGCCCAGGGCGTCGCTGAACAGCTCTCCACCTTCCACCACGTTCCAGCCGGCCCGGCGACAATCCTCGATCACCGCCCGTATGGCCTTCGGTGAGACGCTGGACTCGGTGAAGATCGCCTTGATCCGCCGGGCCGCGATCAGGCGGCTCAACTCGACAATCGCCCGACTGGTGGCCTGCTCCTCGGTGGAAATACCCTGGATGCCGATGACCTCGAACCCGTAGGCGCGCCCGAAATAGTTGTAGGCGTCGTGGCTGGTCACCAGGACCCGCTGATGGGGGACCAGCTCCGCCGCCCGGCTCCTGCACCAGGCGTCCAGTTCCGTCAGACGGGCGAGGTAGGCTGCCGCCGCCCGATCGTAGTCGTCCGCGTGCCGGGGGTCGGCCTCCCGCAGGGCGTCCCGGATGGTTTCGGCCGCCCTCGCCCACAATTGGACGTCGAACCAGACGTGCGGATCGTAAAGGCCGCCGAACTGCGGCGGCTGCAACAGCCGCGCCCGGTCGATGTCGCGGGTCACGGCAATCGTCGGCTTCCGCCGGGCCAGCGCCTCCAAGACCTCGGTCAGCTTGCCCTCGAGATGCAGGCCGCCATAGAGGACCAGATCCGCCCCCACCAGCCGGGCCACGTCGCCGGCACTGGCCTTGTACAGGTGCGGGTCGACCCCTGGCCCCATCAGGGCGGTCACCTGCACGTGCTCCCCGCCGATCTCGCGGATCACGTCCGCGATCATCCCGATCGTGCAGGTGACGCGGAGGCGCCGCTGCCCCGCCGAATCGGCGCGCGGCTCACCCGACCCGCAACCGCCAAACAGACCGGCTGCCAGAACGATCCACCACAATCCCTGCTTCGACCAGGTGTTCATGCGTGGGATTACGGGCCCTCGGTCACCCATTGTAGCCAGCCGCCGATGCCCAACATCGCCAGCATCGTTCCCGATATCGCCACGGGCCACGGTATCGCTGATTCCGTCGTAGACTCCATCCACCAGTGCTTCCGTCACCTTGCAGCCCGCGGCGGGGACTCCATCGACGGCGAAGGCTCTCCCGAATCGGGCGGCACCGGCTGCGAGAAGGGGAAGGACCCAGGCGCATCACGGCCCTCGACGGACCGACTCGTGGCACTGCCGTCGGATGTCTCCTCGACGCAGGGCCGAGGCACTCCATTCAGCGCCCAGGCCGCCTGGCCCACCCGCAACGTGTGATTCCGTTCCAACGGCATCGATCCAAGCCCTTCCGCGGCCACCGTGAAACCGTTCCAAAATTAGGGACACCTAACTTCGTCGGATAGTATAGCCTGATCATCGGCGAAGGCAAGTCCTGATTTTTCGGGAAAACCGCGCGGCCGGATCGTTTGCCTCCGTGCGTCCCGGGCGAGGGCGTGCGAATCCAAACCATCGCCGGAGTCGGGGTGGGAGGAAATGGAGATATGGCTGACTCACGCACCGATCAGGCGACCGTGTGCTGCATTCGGGTACACAGGCCACGAAGTTGCTCGATATGCGCTTGATGCCGGTTGTAGATGCGGGCGACGGTCTCGGCCGCCTCGGGCAGCAGCGAGTTCGCCTCCCGCATCGTACGGTCGTACAACTGAACGAGGTGCTCCACGCCGGCCACGACGCGGGGCAGAAGCGTCTGCAGATCCAGGTAGTGCAGGTTGGCCGTGGTCACATCGGCACAGGCGGGCCGCAGGGCGCCGCCGCAGGCTTCCGCCGCCTCCAGCAGCCACGCCTCGTGAAGGGCCTGGTCGGCGGCCATCCGCCTCACCTGCTCCATCTCGTGGGCCAGGGCCCACTGGGCGAACACGCCCATCTCGGCCAGCCGCGGCAGCAGGGACCTCTTCTCCGCCGCGTACAGCTTGTTCAGCACGTCGAGGGTGTCGTCTCGCTGGTTCTGCGGAGTCATGGATGCCCACCTGAGAGTGCGTCGCCCGATGTCATGGCGAAGTCCGTCTCCGTGGCGACCCGTCGCTCGCGCTCCGGAAAAACAGAGCCCCGAGCGCCAGCGAGTGGGCTGCTGCGGGCAGCGACGCCCCCCCTCACCGGATCAACCCGTCGCTCGCGCTCCGGGCTCTGAAGCGTTGTCTGCTGGCCGGCGGGGAAGAAGAGGTTCGATGCGTAGGCGCTGGCCCGATCGCCGAGCGGACCGAAACAGATCGTCCCCAGCAACAGCAGCAGCACCGCACAGGCGTGCACCATCACCAGGCCGCCAAAGGGCGCGTCGAACGCCGGCTGCCGCGGATCGTCGGCGAGGTACATCTGCCGAACGACGCCCACGTAGTAATACAGGCTGATGACCGTGTTCACCACCGCGACGATCACCAGCACCCACAGCCATTCCTGCCCCGCCACGGTCGCCGCCTTGCCCAGGGCGATCAGGAGCCACCACTTGGCGGCAAAGCCGCCCAGGGGCGGCAGGCCGATCAGCGAGAACAGACACACCGCCATCGGCAGGGCGAGCCAGGGTGACCGCCGGCCCAGGCCCGTGAACGACGAAAGCTGGTCGCTGCCCGTCCGCCAGGCGACCATCGCCGTGATGCCGAACGCCCCCAGGTTCATCAGCAGGTAGACGAAGAGGTAGGCGATCAAGGCCGCGGTCGCGGCGTTCGAGCGCGCCGCCAGCGCGGGCGGCACGAAGATCGCCGTCAGCATCATCATGTAGCCCGCGTGTGCGATCGAGGAGTACGCCAGCATCCGCTTGACGCTGGTCTGCCGCAGGGCCGCCAGGTTACCGACGGTGCAGGTGACGGCGGCGATCGCGCCGATGCCGTAGGCCAGCGGCATGGCCGCCTCGCCCGCGCCGGCGCTCACGAACGCGAGCACGATCCGCAGCAGGAGGCCCAGGCCGGCCGCTTTGCTGGCCACGCTCAGCCAGGTGGTGACCTCGATCGGGGCCCCCTCGAACACGTCCGGGCACCAGAAGTGCACGGGCACGGCCGATATCTTGAACGCGATCCCCACGCCCACGCCGAGCAGGCCGAGCCAGCCCAACACCCCCACCGGGGCCGGGTCCAAGGCCATTCGGGCCGCGATCGTCGGCACGTCCAGGGTATGGAAGACGCCGTACAGCAGCGAAATGCCATAGACCATCACCGCGGCCGTCGTCGCCCCGAACAGCACGTACTTGAGCGAGGCCTCGGCCCCCGGCCGCGAACGCTTGTCGCTGGCGACGATCGCATAGCTGGGCAGCGAAGCGGTCTCGATCGCGATCATGATCACCAGGAGGTTCAACGTACCCACCATCAGGCACATGCCCAGGGCGCTGGTCAGCAGCAGGACGAAGAACTCGGGCGGACTTTGCAGCGCCGCCCGCGTCCGGTCGGGGGCGGCTTCCCGCGACGCGACGCCGATCAACCACAGCCAGGTGATGAGGGCCAGGAACATCGAGATGAACAGCTTGAAGAACACCGAGAAGTTGTCGACGATCAGCATGGGCGTCGATTGCGCCGGGGCCATGCCGGCCAACCCGCCCGACACCACCCGAACGGCGGTGTGGGCCGTCAGCATCAGCGCTGCGAGCGTGCCCAGCAGCGCCACTGCGGAGGTCACCTGGGCATTGCGGCCCGCGACCATGGCCACGATCAGCACCCCCACGATCGCCCCCACCAAGCCCAATTCCGGCCCGAAGAGGTGCAATTCCTGTGCCGTGGGCATCCAGATGTCCGCTTGTCCCAGAATCATGTCGTTTTTCCGAGCCGGGTTCTGTGAACCCGGTGCAGTCCCGTCAATGCAGCCCCATCGTTGCCATCGCCACGTCCTGGACCGCGGTCGCGTGCAGCAGGCCCGCGATCTGCTCCAGCGTGCCGTTCATGAACCTAAACAACGTCTGCTCGGGCAGCACGCCCAGGGCAATCGCCAGGATGGCAAAAGGTGTCAGGATGAATACTTCGCGTCCGGTCGCCTCGGGCAGCCCGGCGTACTCCTCGCGGACCTTGCCCAGATAGACCCGCTGGATCATCCACAGGATGTAACCCGCGGTGAGCACCACGCCGAAGGCCGCGATGACCGCCATCGGCTTGGCCCACGTAAATGGGGCCGACAGCGTGGCGATCAGCACCCAGAACTCGCCGATGAAACCGCACAGCCCCGGCAGGCCCAGCGACGCAAAGAACC
>JACQVT010000409.1 GCA_016209665.1 Planctomycetota bacterium
TCGTAGTCCTCGACGTAATCACCGACGATCATCAGGATCTTCTTGGCAGCCATATGTGTGTCCTCATGCATGGTGGCGCAACCAGTATTCGCGGAACGATTTCAACCGCGGCAACGATTCGCGGTCCTTCGCACGCCCGGTGGCGGCTTTGCTCGCGATGATATCATGGAACGCGGCCATAACCCAACCAGTCCGGCAGATTCTCCTCGCACCAACGACGGTAGTCCTCCATCGTATCGAACGTGCGGTAGGGCGCGTCATCCAGCACCGGCTTGTAGGTCTTGATGAACGCGTACCTCATCCGCGTCCGCAATGGCCGGCGGGCCGCCGCCTCGAACTCGGCCAGCCATTCGGCGGGAATCTCGCTGGACTCGGCCGACGCGGCATCGTCGGATACTTGGCGATCCCCGCTCATGGCTGTACATTGTACCGGGCTTGAGGCCCGAGTCCCAACCTGCCGGAGGTGTCAGATGTTTCGTCCCGCGGTGCTGTTCGGAATCCTGGTCGCTGCGACGCCGGCCGTCGCCGCGCCGGCCGACCGACCCAATATCATCTTCATCCTCGCCGACGACCTGGGCTATGGCGGCCTGAGCTGCTACGGACAGCAGAAGGTGCCGACGCCGAACCTCGACCGGCTGGCGGCCGACGGGCTGCGGTTCACGGACTGTTACGCCGGCAGCACGGTCTGCGCGCCGTCGCGGTGTTGCCTGATGACCGGGCTGCACACCGGGCACGCCTGGGTGCGGGGCAACGCCCTGGTACCGCTCCGCCCGACGGACGTCACCGTCGCCGGGGTGCTCAAGCAGGCCGGCTACGCCACCGGCCTGGTCGGCAAATGGGGCCTGGGCGAGGAGGACAGCACCGGCATCCCGAACCGTCAGGGGTTCGACTACTTCTTCGGCTTCCTGAACCAGCGGCACGCCCACAACTACTATCCCACGTTCCTGTATCGCAACCAGGAAAGGGTCCCGTTGCCCGGCAACGAGAACGACAGACGAACGCAGTACGCCCACGATCTGTTCACCCAGGAAGCCCTGGGCTTCATCGAGAAGAACAAGGCCGGCCCGTTCTTCCTGTACCTGGCGTACACCATCCCGCACGCGAACAACGAACTCAAGGCGAAGACCGGCAACGGCATGGAGGTGCCGGACTACGGACCCTACGCCAGTCGTGACTGGACCGATCCGCAGAAGGGCCACGCGGCCATGATCGACCGCATGGACCGCGATATCGGCCGGATCATGGCCCGGCTGGCCGACCTGGGCCTCGACAAGAACACCGTCGTGTTCTTCACCAGCGACAACGGTCCTCAGAAGGAGGGCGGCTACGATCCCGAGTTCTTCGACTGCAGCGGCCCGCTCCGTGGTATCAAGCGCGATCTATACGAGGGCGGCATCCGCGTGCCGATGATCGTGCGCTGGCCGGGGCGCGTGAAGCCGGGCACTGAAAGCGGCGAGCCCTGGGCGTTCTGGGACGTGCTGCCAACGCTGGCCGAGATCGCGGGCGCCAAGCCCCCCACCGGCATCGACGGCATCTCCATGCTGCCCGCCCTGCTCGGCAAGGAGCAGAAGAGCCACGAGTACCTGTACTGGGAGTTCCACGAGCGCGGCTTCGACCAGGCCGTCCGCATGGGCAACTGGAAGGGCGTCCGCAGGAACGGCGGCCAAGTCGAGCTGTACGACCTGAAATCGGACATCGGCGAGCAACACGACGTGGCGGCCGATTACCCCGAAGTGCTGAGCAAGATCGAGTCAATCATGCAGTCCGCCCGCACCGACAACGAACACTGGCCCGTCAAACGCCCAGCGAAACCCCAATCGTGAGGGGTACTGCGCCAGCCGCCGATCACCTGGTTGAGAGCGACCCGGTTACGCCGGGCCGGTCGGGATCGCGTTCAGCGACTTGTCCTCCAGTCGAGCCAACAATCGAACCTGGTTTGTTCTGCGGGCCCTGCTTAGAGTAGTGTGCCTCGCGGCTGTTGCTAGCTGGCTGGCTAGCTCCGCCTTGGCTCTCATTTCCCTCATTCGCTCTCAACCTTTCGCCGAGTCGCCAGCCGTATGAAAACCATGAGGCGCAGCCCCGCTCCCAGTACTCCTCGTATTGTTTCAGATGAAGAGGAGTTTTCGATTTCGATTCTTCTAACAAACGCCGCCGGTCGAA
>JACQVT010000400.1 GCA_016209665.1 Planctomycetota bacterium
GCTCGGCCGTGCCGATGTAGATGGCGGCGTGGGACCAGTAACCGGGCAGCCCGACGTTCGACAGGTACCACTCGCGCCGCTCCAACATGATGTCGCCCGGCAAGAGCTTCTCGGTGATGGCGGTGCGGATCGACGGGGCAATTCGAGCGAGCGGTTTTTCCAGAGCCGCGATCGTCTCGCGGGCCACCATCCGCCCGGACTCCTCGACGTCCTCCCACGTTCCGGCCCGCCATTTGTCGAGCCCTTTGCCGATAACGGAGGGCTTGGCGTCGCCGCCGGTACCCTGCAAGAACATCGCGGCGGTCGTTCCCAGGTGTTCGTCGAGCAGCCGGCACGCCACGCCGGGGTACTCAGCACTGATCTCCCAGCCGGTGATCTGCGACGGATGGGCCGACACGGAGAACAACAGGCACACGGGCTTGCCGCGGGTGTCCTTGAAGAGGCAGACCGGCAGGCGGTTGTACGTGACGCCCTGCGGATTCGGCAGGAACGCGATACCGCCCTTGCCATCGGGCTTGCGGCGACTCAGCGGCAGTTCGCTGGTACCGACGCCCGCCCACATCGAGACCTCGCGCATTTCCTCGTGTGCCTGCCGGACCGCCTGGAGCGTCGCCCGTTCAAGCTGATCAACGTACAGGCGTTCGGCGGGCAGATACCCCGCCCAGTACCACGTGCCGACGGCCGGGCTCACGTGGTTGTGGGAGGTGTTGATCAGGATCTGCCGCGGCAGCAGGTCGAACTCGCGCCCCAGCGCCCCCTTGAAGCGGTCGGCCTCCTCCCGGCCGACGAAGCACAGATCGTAGGCCAGAATCAGCGCCCGCTCGGCTCCGTGCCCCAAGAACGCCGCCCGGACGAACACGTCGTCATGGACGCCCTGGCAGCCCTGCTTGAAGTCGCGGCTGCCGAAGCCCATCATTCGTGTCCCCAGCGGCGGCGTGATGCTGGCCCGGCCGAATCCCGCCCGCAGCGGCACATCGGCCCCCGCCGGCGCGGCCGCCGATCCGGACGCTCCCCGCGCCAGCCCCTCTGTCGCCAGGACGGCCCCACCGGCCAGTGATCCCTTGAGCATATCGCGACGTTTCATACGCGACCTCCGTCTTGCGTCTCCCGCCCGCCAGGCCGGTTCAAGGCGCCGGCGTGACATGGAGGAGACCTTCGATCTCAATCTTATCCCCCGGAGCAAAGTCCGCCACCCAGACGTCCTGGCCTACCGCCTGGTGCATCCGGTCAGCGAACAGCGGCGCCTCGCGGCGGTCTTCCAGCTCGAAAGTACCCTTGCCGGCAGAGGCAATGGCCGCAACGTGCTTCATCTGACCGTCGATGACGTGCATGCCGATCAGATTCGCGGCGTGAGGACTGAACGAGGAGGTCCCGAGAAGCCTCGCCCCGGCATCGTAGGAGGAGACCCGGAGCCTGCCCGTCAGCATCTCGCCGTCGCGTACTTCGAGCGTCAGGCGCGTATCTGCCGTCCGTCGGCCGGTGACTCGATGGATCGAACTGTGACGGGGGTTGAAGAAACGGGTTGGACGTTCCTGCCGCATATCGAGGTCGGGGCAGGTCGTGTCCGTCTCAACCACCACCCGACCCGCCACGTAATCGACCTCGCGGACCGTGCCCGACAGCGTCGGGGGAACCCGAATCGTCTCCCCGTCAGCACGGGTGAGCGACGTCCCGCCGGCAGCGAATACGCGCGTCCAGGTTTCCTGGTCAGGGCGTGTGTCAGGGGCCGCCGGCTTGTCGGAACCGTGACCGTGAGGGAGCGGCGCTCTGTCTTCCAGGCGTGGTCTGCCCCCCTCCGCTTCCTGACGGGCGCGGTTCGGAATGGCCATCTCACCTACATGCTCGGACGTAGAGACGCAGACCGCCGCGTCCGTCCGGATGGTGCTCCCTGCCGCATGCATCAGGCCTGCCTTGGGCGCCACCGAGACGACATCCGTTTTCGTCCCGCGATACACCGTCAGCGTGACGATACTCTCACAGCCGCCGGTATGCGGCTCCTCGGTCATCTCGACACGCTCAACCTGAGGCGTCGCGCCCACGGGCTCCCACACCGCCACGAAGGTGTTGCCTCGCGGGCCGCCCTGCCGCCTGACGAGGACGTACTTCAACACGGCCGGAATCTTCTTCGTCGGAGAGACGAACGCATCCGCGACCGTGATTTCCTGGCCCGGCGACGGCGGCAGGTGCACGCGAAGCGCGGCGGGGCCTTCGCCGCGGAGCACCCACTGAGCGATCACCGGCCCGTCCGGCCTAACCCGCTGCCAGTTGAACAGGTGCGAGTAACCGCTACCCGCGTATGCCTTGTAGGAGCCCGCATAATCCGGCCGACTGAGAACCGGGTCATCGTAGAGTTGACCGAGTGTCACCTCGCGGCCGGCCAACGTACCCTCGGTCACCGGTGGTGGAAGATCCACGCCGGCCAACGTGAATTCACCTTCCGCCCCGTGCAGACTCAGGACATGGTCGTCACCGCCCCGAATCCGAAAGACATCCACGAGATAGGACTGCCGCTCATCGGTGTCGACCATGACGAGCGTGCGGCGATACACGTCCGTCTGCTCATACGTTCCCGCCGCGTCGATATCCACCAGGTGCACGGTCGGGCTTTCATGGAACCTCAACACGCGGCCCGCATCTTTGCTGGGCTGCGCTGTGCGGTCGACCACCAGGCAGTTGTGGCTGATGGTGTTCTGCGTCCAACTGAAGATGCCGGGGTGGAAGTGGTCGGTCTGGTCGGGGTAGCCCAGGTCGGGTGAGAGCCGCCGGCTGTGGCCGAACAGCTCGATGTTCAGGCAGTCGCGGTGGGCATGAACGTTGCGCACGCCGTAGTACGTCGAGACGGCCATGGAATCGGTCGGGTTGTTGAGAATCGCCACCCCGAACCCGTCAAGCAGCCGGCTCCGGAGTTGCGGCTGATACCGCGCTGCGTCCGCTCTGGCCGCGGGGATGATCGACTCTTCGAACAGGTCCTCGAACGTGTCGATCCGATCCTCGTCGAGAGCCTTGACTTGCCTGAGAGCCCACGCATAGCGGGCGTCTCGGTACCGACGATAGACCGCTTCGTAGACCTCCGCCCCCGGACCGATCCAGTCGGCGTGAATGCTTCCGGAGTCGCCGATGGCGGGCGTGAACTTGCCCGCGCAGATGAGGTCCAGCGGGGCATCGAAGACCCGCTTCATCTTCGGCTCCGCGTAGAGGTCCAACCCGGACTGGGCGAGCGGGTCGGCCATGCTCACCAGGCAGTGCAACCACATCGCAGCGTAGTTCGGCGAACTCTCGTAAGGCATCCCGTCCTTGTAGATGAGGTTGTAAAGGGCGTAGTTGAGGCCTTCGTGCCGCAGCCCCTTGCCGGTCTTCTCGAAGATACCGCGAAGCAGCTCGCGCGTGGGGCCGTTTTGCCGCACCAGGGCCGTGTAAATGAGGGCGTTCTGATGCAGGCCGTAGTTGCCGGAGATCCAGTCCTTGTCGATCCCGTCGAGGCCTTCTTCCAGCAGGTTGGCCTCGATGTTGGCTCGAATCCCCTCGGCCGACCGCCAGGGCAGCGAAACCGCGCCGTCGCCCACCAAGGCCGGGAACACTTGATCGTAGGCGATGGCCAGTTGCTTGAGCACGCCGGTTTCCCAGATGGCGTTGACGATCTTGCCGAGGTATTTGCCCTGCATCAGCTCGCCATAGCGAGACTGCGTGCTGTGCTCCATGTCCGGGTATACCTCGGCGATGCGATCGAGCATCACGATCGCCTTGCGGGCGTACGAGAGTTCGCCGGTCAGAACGTAGGCCCGGCTGAGCGTGGTCACCGCCGGCAGCCAGGTGTTCATCCAATTCCAGTGGCAGGCGTAGGCCACGAGCCAATACTTCTGCCCGTTGGGCGCCGTCCACCCACGTCCCGCGTCGGCATAGGGACCGGTGAGCAGGCTCTTGTCCGTCATCCCGGACCGGTAGTAGGCGTTAAAGTCGTTGCTCGGATAGCGCTCGCCTCCCTCGGGGCAAATAATGGTGAACGGATGCTCGCGGTCGAGTTTCCAGGGGTATGTGCCGTGGCGATAGATCACGTTCCCGTGAACCGGACAGCCCTCCGTGGAGACGTCGAACGCTCGCGGCACCCGGCGGTCGGGCAGCAGATCGTGCAGCTCCTGGTCGGACTTGTCCACCCAGTATCGGGCATCCTCGAGAATCCGATCCTCGAGGGCCCGAGCATGTGGGTCCTGCTCGCACAGCCGCCGGGCCTTGGCGACTTGTTCATCGTCCTGGAGGACGCGGCTCGTCTTCAAGGGCCAGCGGGGCGTCCGACCCCCCGCGGCGGTCTGACCGGCCGTACCGGCGGCAACGAACGCGACGCAGATCACTGCAACGGAAACGATGAGACGCCTCCTTCAACCGCCGATCGCAGCCCTGGTTGCCACCCGATAGCCCGAACCATTCACGATACCAGACTCGCAACCCGTTTCCGAGCACTATACACCACATCCGCGCTCCGGGTCAGCCCGCCCCGAACGCGTGGCCATCCAGGGACGTTCGATGGTTGATCGCGAGGGGCCAAGGATCGAGAATACCAAGCGACGCGGCAACGGTGCCCCGTGGGCAGGCGGGAGAATTTCGCGATGTGCACCCGGTCGATGTGGTTGTGGTCCTGTCTTCTCGGCGCAGGGGCTGCGCTAGCGCGGGGAGCGGATTTGCCCGCGTTCCCGGGCGCTGAAGGCGCCGGCAGTACGACGCCGGGCGGACGCGGCGGACGGGTCGTGTGGGTGACGAACCTCGACGACGCCGGGCCGGGAAGCCTGCGGGCCGCCTGCAACGTCAAGGGGCCGCGGACGGTTGTCTTCGGCACCGGTGGCTACATCGATCTCAAGTCGGACATCGAACTGACGGAACCCTTCTGCACCATCGCCGGGCAGAGCGCGCCGGGCGGCGGCGTCTGTGTGCGCGGCGCGGGCCTGGTCATCAGCACGCACGACGTGGTGATCCGACACATGCGGTTTCGGCTGGGTGCGATCGATCCTGCGAAGGTCGACCGCTTCCGCGACTGCGTCCACATCGCCGGCCATACCCCGCCGCACGACATCGTGCTGGACCACTGCTCGCTGAGCTGGGCGGTGTCGCGGAACCTCGTGACCTGGAGCGGGGCCCACGACCTCACCGTGCAGTGGTGCATCATCAGCCAGCCGCTCCGCCGGCCGGAGAACGACGGCCGCAAATACGGCGGTATGGGGTTCCTCATCGGCGATGACACGAAGAACATCACGGTCCATCATTGCCTGCTCGCCCACCAGTACCGGCGGAACCCACGCCTCAAGCACGGCGTGACGGCCCACCTCGTCAACAACGTGGTCTACAACTGGAGCGACGGCGGGGCCATGGTGATGGGCGATTTCGCCAAGGACCCGAGGGCGGCAGCCGTCGAAGCGAACGCGATCAACAACTGGTTTCAGGCGGGCGCGGAGACGCCGGACGATGCGCCGATCGTCCGCGCGCTCACGACCGCCCGAATCTACGCGGCGGGGAACGTCGCCAACGCGCGGTGGTACGAGTCCGACCTCCTCGCCGCGACGAAGACCGCGGCCTCCGCGAGCGAGCCGTTCCCCTCCAGGCCCGTGACCACGCAGCCGGCCGAAGAGGCGTATCGGCGGGTGCTGGCAGAGGCGGGAGCGACGCGGCCTCGACGTGATGCGACCGACGAGCGCGTCGTCGATTCCGTCCGCAAGAGCACCGGCCGCTACGTCGGCAGCGAGCAGGACGCAGGCGGCTGGCCCGACCTGGACCCCGGCACCGCCCCCCTCGACACCGACCGCGACGGGATGCCGGATGCATGGGAAACCTTGCACGGCCTGGACCCCGACAAGCCTTCCGACACCGCCGACCCGG
Organism: Planctomycetota bacterium; assembly: GCA_016209665.1. GTDB lineage: Bacteria > Planctomycetota > Phycisphaerae > UBA1845 > PWPN01 > JACQVT01. Next base: position 5,863 of record JACQVT010000400.1, read on the forward strand.
ACCACGACGGCTACACCAATCTTGAGGAATACCTCAACGGGACCGATCCCAGCCGCCGACAGGGCATGTAAGAAAGCGGTTCGTCCGAACCGCGAGCCGCCAGGACGAAGCCTTTTGACGTAGCACAGCCGTGAGGGGGGCTTCTGCCAGCACGACCACCCCCTTCACGGGCGCGGATCGAGATACCATCATGGGCACTTA
>JACQVT010000401.1 GCA_016209665.1 Planctomycetota bacterium
GACGATGTCCGTGCTGCCCCGCACGTGTTCGGGCAGGTCCTCGACGTTCAGTTCGAGCTTGTCGGCCAGGACGACCATCTGGTCGATCACGCTGCGGAGTTCGCGCACGTTGCCCGGCCAGTGCTGGCTGGTCAGCCGACGGACCGCCTCGGGCGAGATGGCGGTGACCGTCTTGTTGTGCGTCTCGCAGGCCTGCCGGATGAACCGTGAGATCAGTAGTGGGATGTCTTCTCGACGTTCCCGGAGGGAGGGCAGCCGGAGGGTGACCTGGTTGAGCCGGTAGAACAGGTCGTCGCGGAACTGCCCCTTCTCGACCATGGCCCGCACGTCCTGGCGGGTGGCCGCCACCACTCGCACGTCCACCCGCCGCAGCTCGTTGCTGCCGACGGGCTGAATCTCGCCGTTCTCCAGCGTCCGGAGGAGCTTGGCCTGCATAGGCAGCGGCATGTCGCCGACCTCGTCGAGGAACAGCGTGCCGCCGTCGACGACCTCGAACAGACCCCTGTGGTCGGCCACGGCGCCGGTGAACGCCCCTCGCACGTGCCCGAACAGCAGGCTCTCCAGCAGGTTCTCGTGCAGGCCGGCGCAGTTGATGGCCCGGTAGGCCCGGTTGCTACGCGGGGAGTGCGTGTGGATGGCCGTCGCGACCAGCTCCTTGCCCGTGCCCGATTCGCCGAGGATCAGCACCGTCAGCTTGCTGTCCGCGACGCGCCGGACCATGTTGACGATCCGCAGCATCACCGGATTGACGGTAATGATCCCCTCGAACTCGGTCGCTCGTTCGCTCTGCTCGGCCAGGGCCCGGCTCTCCCGATTGCGCCGGGCCTGGCGGACGGCGGTCGCCACCAGTTCACCCAACCGGTCAAGATCGACCGGCTTGTCGTCATAAGTCAGGACGCTGACGCTGGGGCCGTAGCGGGCCTTGACGCCCGACGCCCGATCGGCGCTGGGCGTGAGAAGCACGATCTGGGCGTCCGGGGCCGTGCGGCTGGTCTCTTCGACCAGCCGGTCGGCGTTCGGATCGCCGTTCTCCGCCAGGTCGTCGATCACGATCACGTCGGGCCGGCGGGTCCGCAGGCTGTCGAGCGCCTCCTGCCGGGAGGCGGCCACGCGACAGGCCCGGTACACCGGGCGGAGCTTGTTCTCCAGCGCCTCTGCGTGTCGGGCATCATTCTCGACGATCAGGATGAACGACGTCTCGCTCATGGAGTCTCGCCGGTCGGCTGACTGCACGTCCCAGGACCCGCAAGCCCTGACCGGCCGCCAGCCGGTCCTACGCCGGTGTGGGGACGGGGCCCTCAGACCGCTTAAGTCGGGGGTCCATTATAGGCGACGGGTGGATCGCCATAAACGACGCCACGGCATCGGGTCGCGCGCGGGTGCCGCGCCAAGCCCGGGCGAACCATCAAGCCGCGTCTCGAAATCCTGGATGTCGAACCCGAAATGAGACTTGGTGCCTCCCGACGACCCGTGTCCCCGAAAAGCCCGTGAGCCCGCCCGCCGCCGCCACCTGCGGGGGAGGGCATCCCCGGCCGCCTTGGTCCAGTGGGCGGTACCGGCGGGGGCGGCCTGCGAGTTTTTTTGTCGGTTATGGGGTTCCACATGTGACTCAACCGGCCTCTGCGGCCGGCGTGGGATCGGCGAGCCGATCATTGAGGCCGGCCAATATCGCCTCCCGGCCCTCCGTCGAGCGCCCGACTCCTAACAGAAAGCGATCTAGACCGACGAGAAGTTCGATTTCTGCCCCAATAGATCGCAAACAAAGGGGTCGCAAACAAAGGGGACATTCTACTTTTCGAGGCCAGGTGTGCGGTTTTGTCTTTGTCCTGGTCGGGGACGCCGTGTGAGGGTGCGGGAGACCTGATCCCGCACCCTCACGTTCAAGATACCACCGCGGCCATCGCCGGATCCGACACCACCTCCGCGACCCAACTCACAACAAACAACGAACAAAGAACCACAAACCCCGACCCTCCAAGCCCCAAGCCCCAAGCCCCAAGC
>JACQVT010000402.1 GCA_016209665.1 Planctomycetota bacterium
ACGATGGGGTCGTCACGGATCTTCACCCGATCCTTCCCCGCGAGATCCTGGCCACCTGGCGGGACGAGAAGGATCGCCCCCTGGTCGAGCAGTTCAGCATTCCGGGGCTCGGCGGCAGCGACACCATCGAGTTCGCGGAGGGGCCGAATGCCCTCAACGTGGACGACCTGATCGCGCGCAGCGACGATTGGGTGGGCGTGATCGACGGCGGCCCGGGGAACGACGTGATGCGCGGCACGGCCGGGCGCGATCGGCTCGACGGGGGCGAGGGCAGCGACGAGCTGTACGGCCTGGGCGGGGACGACCGGCTCTTCGGCGACGACGTCACCGGGCGGCCGAGCGATCTGGACAAGCTCTTCGGCGGACAGGGCCATGACGATCTGATCGGCGGCAAGGGCAGGAACGAGCTGTACGCCTGGTCGCGCCATCCGCTGCCGGTGGGGGACACGCAGTTCGGCGTCTTCGTTGATCCCGCGGCGACCACGCGCGATCACCCCAACTTCGGCAAGCTCTTCGATACCGATGGCGGCGGGCTCTTCGTCCTCGAGGACACGGGGCTGAACCGCGTCCTCGGCGGCGCGAACGACGATCTGCTCTTCGGCGGGACCGGCCTTGACTTCCTCTACGGCAACGGCGGGAATGACACCCTCTTCCGGAAAGACGGGACCACTTTCGAATCCCTCGACGGCGGCCAGGCGGGCGACGAGTGGAAGGCCTACGCCAGGGAGACCAACAAGGCCTGGTACTACGGCGCCACCAACCTGGACGACGAGATCACGGTGGACTTCGTCACCGAGCCGGGGCTGTTCGAGGCGCACCATCTGATCACCCGGTTGACGAAAAAAGGCGACCACTTCACCTTCGACGCGCAGGTCCAGCTCGACTTCGAGGCCAGGGACGCGGCCGGCAACTTCGTCTGGGATCCGCAGGACCTCGTGTTCGACGAGGGGACGGGGCGCACCGTGCCGCGGCGGGACCTCAAGAGACTCCTCCCGCCCGAAGGCGATTTCCTGGCCATCATCATCGACGCCCTGGGAGGCAACGACCAGGTCACGGTCGGGCCCACCGTGGTGAAGTCCGTCTGGATCGATGCCGGCCCGGGGGACGACCGCGTGGAGATCCGCTCGGGGTCGCCCATCCTGCCGGACGCCACGGAAGGCGCGACGCGCAACGACGACCCGCAGGACGCTTTCGACCTCGGCGCCGTCTCGTCCACCGCCACGTTCACCGGCCTCACGATCGACAATCCCGAGGACGCGGACTGGTATCTCTTCACCCTCGGTTTCGCCCCGCAGGCGGGGGACACGCTGCGCCTGGCCGGCCTTACGGCCCAGGACAGCCTGATGGTGCAGGTGCGGGATACGGCGGACAATCTCTATGGACAGGGAACGGTGGACCCGGCGACCGGCCTCGTCGCCATCGATCTGGCCGCGCTCCGCCTGCAGGCCGGCGTGCCCTATCGCCTCCATGTCACGACGGACCGGGAGCCCACCGTCTACGACGTGTCCTTCGTGATCGTCACCACGCCGGACCTGGCCGAGGCCAACGACACGCAGGGGGCGGCGTTCGAGCTGGAGGAGTTTCAGTTCGTCTCGCGCTTGACCGGGTTGAACCTGCACACCGCGGGCGACGTGGACTGGTTCCAGTTCACCTTGCCGCAGGGTGGCGGGGTGATGGATGAGATCACGCTGGTGCCGGGCGGTGCGGGCGCCTTCCAGATGGACCTCGTGGATCAGGGGGGCGCCACCATCAAATCGGCGGTCGGGAACAAGCTCGCCGACCTCTCGGCCCTGGCGGAGGATACCCCGTACTGGCTCCGGGTCATGGGTCCGGCCCGCACCGCCTACGAGCTGCTGCCGCGGATCGGGGATCCCGATGCCCTGATCGTGGACCTGGCGGATGAGGAGGTCATCAATCTATCCAGCACGGTCCGCATCCTGCGGCGGGACGTGATCCTGGGCGGGCCGGGGCGGGACATCGTGTCGGGCGGCTCGGGCGAGGAGTGGATCTTCGGCGGGCCGGAGAACGACGTGCTCTCGGGCGGCACGGATCGCCAGGCCAGCGACCTGCAGTTCGGCGAGGGCGGGGACGATACCTTCCAGCTCATTCCCGACAAGCTGCCCTTCATCAAGGGCACGCAGCGCACGTTGATCCCGACCCTCAGCGATCGGCTCGACGGCGGGCCCGGCGAGGACCGCGTGCTGTTCCTCGGCGGCGACCTGGACCGCCTGGGCCGCCCCGTGCCCGATCACGTGGCCATCAAATACAACACCATCCTCCACCGCTACGAGTTCACGGCGCTGGAGTGGGATGTCGCAAATCAGGTCTTCCTGCGGCAGGCCGGGCAGGGCGATCCCAGCACCCGCCCCTACGTCCAGGAGTTCGCGTTCTACCAGGTCCTCAACATGGAGCGCACCGTCATCGACACGCGCGCCGGCGATGACGAGGTGCACGGCAACCCCGCCTACGTCTTTCCCTTCACCGAGAGCGAATACGGCATCGTTCCGGGGGACTTCGAGCAAGGCGGCACCATCGGTGCGTTGGAGATCCGCGGGGGCGATGGGAACGACCGCCTCTTAGGCGGCGCCCTCAACGACGTCATCGATGGTGGATCGGGCCTCGATTTCATCCTGGGCGGTGAGGGCGACGATACCATCACCGGCGGCGACGGCAACGACCTGGTGGCGGGCGACGGCAGCGCCCCGCTGCCGCTGGACCTCACCAC
>JACQVT010000410.1 GCA_016209665.1 Planctomycetota bacterium
GGTACTGCCAGGCCATCCGGAACCGCGTCACCGTCGACTGGCGCAGCGTCGCCACGCTCCCTCTCGACCCGATGAACATCCCGCCCGAGGTCCAGATGAAGGCCATGCTGGCCAGCAATCAGGGGCGTCCGTCATTGATGGGGCCGGGCCGACTCGAAGATGTCACCCTGAGCCCCTATCGGTCGGGCCGGAGGCTCCAGGAATTGGCCTTCGACATGGCCAGGGACCTCGTCCGCGGTTACTGCGACCAGCCGAACTGCGAAGTCCCGCCACACGTTCTGTTTCCGCAGGTGGTCCAGATCGTCGACCACTACCTTCGCGAGAAGGTGCAGCCCGTGCCGCCGGCGGATGTGTTGGACGTGTTCCTGGCACCGTACTACGGTTGGGCCCACGAGCGGCTGCTGGCGGCAATCCAGCCGGACGCCGCCAGCGGCGAAACGCCGGAGGTGCCGCAGTACGAAAGGCATCGGGAGGCCGGCTCCACGGCCAGCGTATCATTCTGGACCAGCAAGGATGTCCGCGAGGTCGCAAAGAGCCATCTCAACTACGTCGTGGCGGACACCCGGAAGTGGGAACAGAGCGCCGCTTACGCCGTTGACCGCCACGACAACGTTGACGCCTTCGTCAAGAACGAGCACCTGGGCTTCACGATCCCATACCTCCACAACGGCCAACCGCACGACTACGTACCCGACTTCCTGGTGCGCATGAGAACGCCCCGCGGCTCGGAACCGCTCCATCTCATCCTCGAAACCAAGGGGTTCGACCCGCTCAAGGAGATCAAGGCCCAGGCCGCCGAACGATGGGTCGCCGCTGTGAATGCCGACCGAACCTATGGAACTTGGACCTACCGACTTGTGAAATCCATCGGTGAGATCGGTCCCGCCCTTTCATCCATCGTCCAGTAGCGAATCTGAGATCCGCCACCAGCGGCCGGTGGTCCGAGACTTGGCAGTATGGCATTCGGCAGGCGATCGTCTCGAAGTCGTCGGTGACAAAGATGTAGTCGAGCTGCGTGGGCAGGCCCCAGGTGGGCCGCGTGGCCCGGTCCGGCATCGGGACCGCGCGGGTGCAGTCGGTCATGCGCCGGGCGATGGTCCAGTACTCCGGCGAGTGGGCGACGGCGTTGAAGTCGCCGGCGATGATGCCGGGCAGACCGGTCCGTTTCAGCCAGCCCAGGGCCATGCGGATCTCCGCCGTCCGAAAGGGGATCGAGACCAACGAGCCGATGCACGCGGGCCGCGGCACCCACGTGAAGTGCGCGCAGATGAGCGCGAGCTGACCGCCGGAATGGTCGATGATCGTCGCCAGGCCGAACCGGTGGCCGCGGCCGTCCGCCAGTATCTCAACCTCGCCCAGCGGATACCGCGACAGAATCGCGGATCCCGCGTTTCGCCGAAAGCCCAGACAGGTGTACGCGCTGAAATAATGCAGCCCGAGCCAGGCGGCCAGCACGCTCGTCTGATCCCGCGGCTGGTGGTGGAAATCGTCCACCACGAGTTCCTGCAAACAGTAGAGATCAGCGTTCATGCTCGCCAGGAACCGACAGGTGTAATCGAGCCGGGGGCTCTGGTGGGCGTTGTACGTGGCCACGCGCAGCCGATCGGATACTCCGAGTGAATCGGGCCGATCATCCGCGGAGCCCGGCCGCGGCGCGGTCAACTCACCCGGCGACGGCATCGCGGGCCTCCAGCGGCTTGTCGGTCATGATCCAGTCCGCACCGGCATCCCGGCAGCGAAGCCACCACTCGCGAGCGTCGTGCTGCCGCAATGTCACGCACTCGACGGCCAGACTCATGCCGTGTGCCTCCGCGACCAGTTCAGCCGTGACCGCCGGGGCGCCAATCTCGACGATCGAGCAGCCTGTCCGCTCGGCCAGTTCGCTCAGACTCCCCGACGTCGCATCCCAGTACACCACCAGCCGCACGCCGTCGGGGATCTGTTCTCCCATTCCCGGGTCCAGCGGCGGCTCGAACACCGCCATCACACCGCCCGGCACAGCGGCGGCACGTATCTCGTCAAACAGTCCCGCGGGCTCGACCTCGCGGCAATCGAGGTACAGCCCGAGTCGGCCGCGGGTGAGTTCCAGCGCCTCCCGCAGCGTCGGGACCCGCAGCCCGGTGTATCGGACGCTGAACCAGCTTCCCGCATCGAATCGTTGCAGTTCCACGAGCGTCAGTTCGGCGACGCGGCCGGAGCCCGTCGTCGTCCGTTCAACCCGCTCGTCATGCATGAGGACGTGATGGCCGTCGCGCGTCCGGCGGACATCGACCTCCGCCCACGAGATGCCTTGCTCGATGCAGGCGTGCAGGGTGGCAAGCGTGTTTTCCGGCGCGAGCCGTGCCACCTCCCGATGAGCGATAACCTCCATGCGCGGTCCCCGAACGCGTGTGAACCCCGAAGAGCCTTGTCCCGCTCGGCCGGCTGAATCGTAGATTCTACCTGCCGAATTCGTCATGACCAGCCCTTGACACGCGACTCCCGCGCGAAGCGTCCAAGGGCGACGAAGTCGCTTCGCGTATCAAGGGCCAGCGCTTATCAGACGCCGCGGGGGGACCGTGCGCTCGCGATCGCTTCAATCACTCTGGACGAGTTTCCTCCCGATTATCCTGCTGGGCAGCCTGTTCCCGGCGTGCATTCCGGAGGAGCCGCCGACCCAGGTGTTGGGCTTCCTGCCCGCGCCGCCGGCGGACGTGTCGGTGGATGGCTCCGCCGGGTCCGATACGTCGCCGGATTCATCGCCGGGCGCACCGACGGAACCGGCCGTGCCACAAGACCCATTGGAGCCCGCCGATCAGCCGCCGGCCTCGCGGCCAGCGATCCCCCAAGCGATCGGGCTGTCCCCGCGGACCCACGATTCTGCCGGTTATCTCCAGGCCGTCGAGCTTGCCGCGCAATGCGCGGAGGTTGCGCTGATCCAGGTCACGTTCGCGTGGGACTTCCTGCGCGGACGGCAGGCGGGCGAAAGCTACCGGGCGGCCTACGACTGGCTGATCGCGGTCGATGGCACGACGGGGCAAAGCATTCTGGAGCACCACAACCTGGGACGGGCCTTCTGGCTGAGCTTCAGCTACCCGGCCCAGCCGCAGACCATCGCCGCACCCGGCGTGGCAGGGCCGGTGCGATTCAGCGATCCGCGGGTCATGCGGGCATTCGCGGATGAATGCGGCTGGTTCGCCGGCCATTTCCAGCCGGACTATCTGGCCCTGGGCGTGGAAGTCGACGCCTTTCTGGAAGCCGTCGACGCCGCCGAGCGAGCGGCATTCCTTCAGAGCTTCGTGGCGGCCCGCGAGGCGTGCAAGGCCGCCGCGCCAGGATGCGTGGTGTTCGTCTACTTCCAGTATGAGAACGTGCGGACCCGCGGCCTGTGGCCGCTCATCGCGTCCCTGGCCTCCGCGAGCGATGTCTACGCCTTCAGTTCCTATCCCTCCCTGCCGGTTCAAGGCCCGGATTCCGGCCTGACGGCCGCCACCATGAGCGACACGTATTTCGACGACATCGTCGCCCACCTCGGCGCGGATCGACCGGTGATCATCGCGGAATTCGGCCACCCGTCGGCCCCGTCGGCCCATTTCAGCGGTGGGAGCCCGACGGAGCAGGCGGGGATGATTCAGCGTCTGTTCGACTCGCTCGCCCGCCTCGACGTGAGCCTGGTCGCCTGGACCTACCTCTACGATGCCGATCTTTCATCGGTGTATAACTCCGCCGCGAGCACCTACTTCGGCTCGATGGGGCTGCTGCGGACGGACCAGGCCGGCACCGCCGGGCCCGCCTGGGATGCGTGGCTCGGACCGTGATTGACAACCCAACACCGATCGCTTAATCCTTCTGCTGCGCCGTTCGGTGGGACGCCTTTGCGTCCAACCCTTTTCGCCGATGGGAGTGCCGAATTGCTGACCCGGTTACCGCATCGTCGCCGGCAGGTTGTGTCCGTCCATCTGGTTCCGACGCGGGGCCGCAGGCCCGCGGCCCGTTCGCGCGCGGCGGCGGGGTTGCTGGCGGGAGTAGCCCTGACCCTGCTCGCCGGCTGCCAGCAGCCGGCCCTGACCGTCAACCGGCTCTCCCACGACCCGCCGGTCGATCTGGTCGGCACGCCGTTCGACCCCGCCGTCAAGCCCAAATACGTCCTCTATCCGGGCGACCGGCTGCTGGTCCGCTTCCCTACCGACAAGGAGCTGGACCAAGAGGTCCGCATCCGCTCGGACGGCAAGATTTCGCTGCCTTACGTGGGCGACATCGAGGCGGCGTACCGGGCCCCGCAGGAGTTGGCCGCCGAGATCAACGAGAAGAGCAAGGCGGTCCTGACCGACCCGCGGGCGGTGGTGATTGTCCTCGAGGAGGTGGGGCGCGTCATCTACATCAACGGCCAGGTGCAAAAACCGGGAATCCTGTCGCTGCAGCCGGGCCAGACGCTGATGCAGACCGTCACCGCGGCGGGCGGAGCAACGATCCTGGCCAACGCCGAGCAGGTGCTGGTCCTCCGGCGGGTCCCCGACGATGCCACCTACGTCCTGAGCGCGAACCTGAAACAGATCGTCGCCGGTCAGGCCCCCGACGTCCGGATGGAGCCCTTCGATCTCGTCCACGTGCCCGAAACGATCATTGCCCAGGTCGATCTGTTCGTCGAGCAGTACGTGAACGCGCTGATCCCGCACGCGGCGTCGTTCCCGTTCATCACCCAGTTGCACAACGAGCCGCTGAAGATCGTCAGCGATCACGACACCCGCACCACCATTATTCCGAACGCCAATCAGGCGCCGTAGCCGCGACTTGGTCAGCTCCCGCTTCGACCGGCGAGATCGGCGTAGACCTCCTCGAACTCCCGCACCATCCGTTCGATGCTGAACCGCTCGCGGACGAGCTGACGAGCCCGGCGGCCCATTTCCGCGCGGGCACCGGGGCCGGCGGCCATTTCGAGGACGGCCTTGGCGAGCTGGTCCGGCCGCCGGGGCTCCACCACGTAACCGGTCGTGCCGTCGGCGACGATCTCCGGGGAGCCGCCAACTCGGGTGCAGATCGCCGGACAACCCGCCGCCATCGCTTCCAGCACCACCACCGGGCAGCCCTCCGACGTCGAGGCGACCACCAGCACGTCCGCGGCGGCGAGCAGGTCCGGCACATCCTCACGGAAGCCGAGGAACGAGACGAAGTCGTCCACACCCAGCGCGTGCGCCTTGGCCCGCAGCGAATCCTCCAGCGGTCCCCGCCCGGCGATGGCCCATCGCACGTCCCGGCGAACCTGAATCACGTGCCGGATGCTTTCCACCAGGTACGGTATGCCCTTGTCGTCGGACAGCCGGCCGACGGTCATGCACAGCATCTGATCGGGCGACACCGACAGCTCGGCCCGCACGCGAGCCCGGTCGAACGTGCCGTCAAACCGCCGCAGATCCACGCCGTTGAGCACCGCCCGCGTCCGGTCGGTCAGTTCGGGGTGCCGGGCGATCAGCTCCTGCCGGATCATCTCCGCCACGGGGAGGATGCGATCGAACCGCCGGACGATGAACTCGTCGAGGATCTCGAAATGCTTGAGCCACCAGTGCCGCCGCAACGGCTGGTGCAGCGTGGCCACAAGCGGGGTGGGCCGCGAGCGACTTGCCAGCCAGGCGATGAGGTTGGTCCGATGGTCGTGGGTGTGCAGGACGTCGATCTCGTGCTCGTCGAGCACCCGGACCAGCCCGCGGATAACCGAGCGGTCGAACCGGTGCCGCGCCGGCAGCAGGATCATCGGCGTGCCGGTCTGCCGCAGGCCGACCGACATCGGCGAGTCGGGGGGGCTGTGGGTGTCCAGGGCCGCCACCCGCAGGTCGAAGCGTGAGCGGTCGATGCATCGGCTCACGCCCAGGATCAGCGTCTCGGGCCCGCCGCCCGTCGGCACCTCCCGGCGAAAGTGCAGAACGCGAATGGGCCTCAAGACGTCCGTGCCTCCGGCCGATGCTCCCGGGCCGCCGCGACCATGAACTGTCGACTCGCGGCCGCCAGCCCGACGAGCAGCCACCATTCCTTGCGATACTGGGCGTGCACGAACAACGCGGACGCGGCGAACACCACCAGCCCGATGCCCGCCGCCTCCCACAGGAGTGCCTGGCTTTTCTCGCCGCCTCGATCCGCCACCATCCGCGACCGCCGTAGTTGCCTCGCGCTGGCGACCAGGACGAGCAGCGTCAGCACGAGGCCCGGCACGCCCAGTTCCGCGGCCGTCTCCACGTACATGTTGTGGGCCCCGATGGGCTGGACCTCCAGCGCAGCGGGCACCCGGCGCTCGTACCCCATGACGCGGTCCTCAAAGTTGCCCGGGCCGACGCCCAGTGCCGGATGGTCCAGGAACATGTACCCGCCGGCAAGCTGCTGGCCCAGCCTCGAAAGGCTGGAGCTGCTCTGGCGGTATTCCAGGATCGAGTAGACGCGGTTGCGGAAGTCGTCGGGCATGGCCGGGAAAGCGACGATGGCGGCGGCGACCATCACCATCAGCAGGCCGATCCCCAGCCGGCGTCGGTGAATGAACAGGGCCACGGCTAGGGCGGCCCCGATGTACGACATGCGGCTGTACGTGGAGAGAATGCCGAGCACCTGGAGCACGACCGCCGCCATCCCCGCCACGCGCCAGCCGATCCGCCGACAGGGCCAGCACAGTCCGAGCGTGAACGGGATGCAGATGCTTAGAAACAGGCCCAGCCAGGCCGGGTGCGAGAAGGTGCCGGTCGTCCGCAACATCTCGCCCAGGCTTTCCTCGCCGACGTCGAGCACCGCCCCGGCCTGAGCGATCCATTCCTCGGAGATGCTGACCGGCCGCATGATCCTCTGCGAGATGCTGTAGGCGGCGACGACCGTCCCGGTCACAACCAGCACCCAGGCGACCTGCCGCAGCCGCCCGGGTCGATCGACGAAATAAACGATCACCAGCACGAACAGCAGGATCACCATCTGCCGCAGGATCTCGGCCACGCTCTGCTGCGTGGGGTGCAGCGCCGTCGAGGCGATCAGCGAACCGAGCAGCCCGGCCGTCAGCAGGGTCTCGGTCGTCAGGAATCGCCGCAGCCCGAGCGGGCGATGGCGAATCAGGCCCTCCAGCACGATCGCCCCCACCGTCAGTCCCGCCAGTGCCTTGGTGATGGACAGGTTGGTCAGGGCGGTCTCGCCGAGCGTGCCGCTCACGTCCAGGGGCAACGAGGCGATCACCAGCAGGAACCCGATCAGCGGTCGATAGACGACGAGAGCGACGACGGTTGCCCCGGCCATGGCTACGAGGACCCGGACCGGGCCGGCGGAGATCAGCAGGCCGAGGCCCAGGGCCAGTCCCGCTGCCGCTGCCAGCGCCCCGGCGGACCGCAGGCCGCGGACCATCCGCCATCCGCCTTCATCCGCCAGCAGCACAGCCGTCTCCTTGGATTGGGCCCGGGCGTCCGGCGGCGGCGTGCATCCCGTTCAAGTGAGGCGCGACCCAGGCCATCCTCTGCCGCATGAGCACGTCCCAATCGAAGTCCTGTGCCCGGGCGACCCGGCGGGCGGACAGCTCCGGACGCTCGGCCAGGGCGGCGCACAAGTGTTGCTCGAACTCCGGGATGTCGCGAGCGACGTGGATGACGTCGCTCATTTCCACCGCCGCCGGCAGCTCCGTCGAGACCACGGGCTTGCCGGTGGCCAGATACTCCGCGATTTTCAGGGGCATGATGCTTCGCGTGAATTCGTTGAGCATGTAGGGGATCATGCACACGTCGAACGCCTTGCAGTAGGCGGGGATCTGTTCGACGGGCCGCATCCCCAGGAAACGCACGTTGGGCAGCGGATCGAGGCTCGAACGGTCGAGGTTGGGCATGCATCGGCCGACCAGCACGATGCTCCAGTCCGGGTGCTGCACGGCCAGGTGCCGCAGGAGTTCCGTGTGCAGCCGGCGGCCATCGAGCATCCCGAACATGCCGATGATCGGCCGCGGCAGCGACCGCACGTCGGCCGGGATCGGCGTGGCCGGGTCGCGGGCCCGCGCGTACAGCTCGAGATCGACGCCCCACGGCGCCAGGTAGGTCGACGGATTCTGCGGGCTCTTGCGTTTCAGCAGCTCTCGCGACGGGACAAACACCACGTCCGCGGCCCGGCACAACGCCTCGTCCATCTCGCGGATGTGCTGCTTGTTGAGCGGGTCGGTCTCATAGGCGTCCCATTCCTCCGCGCACTCGTACAC
>JACQVT010000411.1 GCA_016209665.1 Planctomycetota bacterium
GTGGGGCTGCTACACCCGGCTGGACGTGCTGACCGAGCCGCTGCTGGAGACGATGCAGTCGGCGGGCCTGGCCGAAATGGACGTGGGCATCGAGACGGGCAGCCAGCGGATAGCGGACTTCCTGCAGAAGGACATCAACCTCGACCGCGTGCGGGAGATGGCTCGCGTGCTCAACCGCCGCCGCGTGAACTGGAACGCCTTCATCATGATGGGCCTGCCCGACGAGGAGCTGGAGGACATCCAGGCCACCGTGGACTTCATTCACGAGGTCACGCCGGTCCGCTGCATCCTGAGCGTGTTCACGCCCTATCCGGGCGACCGGTTGTACGACATCTGCAAGGAACGCGGGCAGATCCCCGACAAGCCGGACTGGTCGCGGTACTCGCATCACAGTCCGGAAAACCATTTCGTCAAGGGCATGTCCAAGGAAGAGTTCGAGAAACTCGTCAAGAACGTCTTCGTGCTGATCGATCGGTACAACAACGGCTGGACGGCCAATTACCGCGTGTTCCGGGCCAACGCACATCTGTACGTCCGTCAGCCGGTCCGATTCATGCAAAAGGCGTTTTCCGCCGCGAGCCGGATGCTCGTGACCCGACTTCGGACGACTGCCGCGTCGATGGACCTGGCCCGGGTCTCGGGTCGCGGATCGGGCATCTGATCGCGGACTCTGCGGAGCCTGTCCCAAAACCCGTGTGGGACCGGCTTCCGTGTGGGACCGGCTTCCAGCCGGTCCGATTTCAGGGCTTTGGGACAGCTCCCAAGTGGAGTCTCTTCATGGCGACCGACGTTTTGCATCGCACATACCTGGACTGGAACCAGACGGGTGGCGCGGGAACGATCATCCGGGCCCGCACGCCCGTTCGCGTGGACCTGGCCGGCGGCTGGACCGACGTGGCCGAGTTCGCTCAGGAGACGCCGGGGGCGGTGGTGAACTTCACCATCGGCCTGTGGACGTATGCCTCGGTCAAGCCGCGGCCGGAGTCCAACGAGATTGAGATATTCTCCGCGGATTTCGAGGAATACGTGTCCGCCCGCGACGTGGGCGAGCTGGAGTACAACGGCCGGGTGGACCTGGTCAAGGCGGCCATCCGCGAGCTGAACGGCGGCACGGGGCTGTCGATCCAGACGCGGTCGGACGCCCCGCCCGGCAGCGGCCTGGGCACGTCGGCGGCCTTGGGCGTGGCCCTGCTGGGGGCCCTGGGGCATTACGCGGGCAGGCCTCTGCTCGATTTCGAGGTCGCCGAGTTGGCCAGCCGCCTGGAGCGGCACGAGCTGGGCATCAAGGGCGGCAAGCAGGACCACTACGCCAGCGCCCTGGGCGGCCTGAACTTCATGGAGTTCTACGGCGAGCGGGTGCGGACCGCCCGCATCCCCATTTCGCCCGCGACGCAGTTGTATCTCGAAAAGCACCTGATGCTGGTCTACACCGGCCGCTCGCGGCTGTCCGGCGACATCCACAGCCACGTCTGGGGCGGCTACGCCCGCAAGGAGCCCACCGTTGTCGGGGCGATCGACCGCATGAAGGAACTCGCCCGCATGACCAAGGACGCCCTGATCGCCGCCAACATCCGCGACCTGACCGAGTTGGTGAACGAGAACTGGCGGTGCCAGCAAGCGCTGCATCCCAGCGTGGTCTCGCCCGACCTCAAGAACCTGCTCGACGCCGTGCGGGGCCAGGGCGTCGCCGGGGCCAAGGCCTGCGGAGCCGGCGGCGGCGGGTGCGTCCTCCTGCTCGCCGAGTCCGACCAGGAGCACCGCGTGCGCCGCGCCGTCGAACAAATCCCCGGCATGACCATCCTGCCCGTCTCCTTCCAGTCCACAGGCCTGACCGTCACCGAATGCCCGGCCCAGTAACGGCGGCCGATACGACGCGACCATGATCTGTGAATCCGTCGTGTTCCGCAGCCCCACCCCAACCCCGGATCGCCCATGATGTTACACTCATGCGAACCCGCTGGTCCAGCCTGAGGGCTCCTCCGAGGCGTCTTTTCGTTGGTTTCGGATATTGCTTTTGTTTCGTCTAGACGATATACTCGGGTAGGAGGATTCGAGCCATGACCACGCTGGCAAAGGAAACGTTCGAGCCGGTCGCCCCGACCGAGGCCGAGGCCGCCCTGGCCCGGGAGTCCACCCGGGCCCTAGCCCCCCTGCTGGCGGCCGCCGGCGAGGTGCGGTTGCGGCTGCAGCCGGCCAAAGGTCGGCCGGAGTTCATCGCCCTGCCGGGTGCGGCCCTTCGCCTGCTCGTGGAAATCCTGACCGAGATGGCCCAGGGCCACGCCGTGACCCTGGTCCCCGTTCACGCCGAACTCACGACGCAGCAGGCGGCCGACATGCTGAACGTGTCCCGGCCGTTCCTGGTGAAGTTGCTGGAAGACGGTAAGCTGCCCTGCCGCAAGGTTGGCACGCACCGTCGTGTCCTGTTCCGCGACGTGCTGGCGTTCAAGCGGCGAAACGACGACGAGCGTCGCGAGGTCCTGCGGGCCTTGGCGGAACAGGGACAGGCGTTGGACATGGGCTACTGATTGTGGCGACATTCACCGCGATTTACGACGCTTCCGTCCTGTATCCAGCGCCCCTTCGGGATCTGCTGCTGCACCTGGCCCTGACGGATCTGTTTCAGGCTCGTTGGACCCAAGTCATTCATGAGGAGTGGATTGAGGCGTTGTTGGCCGACCGGCCGGACCTGTCCAGAGAGCGGCTGGAGCGAACGCGACAGTTGATGGACGCGTCGGTTCTGGATTGCCTGGTCGAGGGCTACGAGGATCTAGTCCCCGGGCTGCAACTGCCCGACCCCGACGATCGCCACGTGCTGGCCGCGGCGATTCGAGTCGGGGCCGATGTGATCGTGACGGCCAATCTCAAGCACTTCCCCCCATCGTCGCTCGCGGCTTACGGCATCGACGCCCAACATCCGGACCAGTTCGTCCGTCATCTGGTAGACTTGGCTCCCGGCCCGGTGTGCGTGGCCGTCAAGACGCATCGGCAGAGTCTGAAGACGCCACCGAAGACCATCGCGGAGTACCTTGAGACGCCGCAGCGGCACTCTCTACCGGAGACCGTCGCCGCCCTGCGGGCCTTCGAAGATCTGCTTTGAGCCCAGCAACCGAACCAGTCCCGGTTTCTTCGCTCACAACGGACCCGGGTCGAATCTGCTCGTCGCTCTCGCTCCGAACGCAGGAACCGAACCAGTCCCGCTTTCCGGCTCGAACCAGTCCCGCTTTCCGGCTTTCCGACTGGAGCGAGTCATCCGCTCCGTGGAGCGACCCGTCCGCTCCAACCCGCCACGGACGCTCTTAAGGCCATGCTTGACAGGCGCTTACGCCGATTCACCCGTCAGAATCGAACTCGCGGCACGCCCGTTTGCCGCTTGCAACCGCCCTTTATCGGGATTATGATGGCCGCTGTTCGAGGAAAGTCCTATGCCTGATTACATCCCCGGCGGCGATGCCGAGTTCGGCGCGTGGCTGACCAACTTCGTGACTTACGCCAATGCCAACCTGGTCGCGCTCGGCCTGGTCGCGGGCGACATGACGCCGGTGACGAACGCGCAGACGACGTGGAACTCCGCCTACCCGGCGCACGTCACCGCGTCGCAGAACGCACAATCCGCCCGGCAGGCCAAGGATGGGGCCCGCAGCGGCGTCGAAACGGCAGTTCGTCCGCTCGTGCGGCGGCTTCAGGCGTCGTCCTCCGTCAGCGATGCGGGGCGGGCGGCGCTGGGCATCACTGTGCCCGACCCCGGCGGAGCACCGGTCGGCCCGCCTACCACCACGCGCCCGGTGGTCACGATCGAGTGCGGGCAGCGCTTGCAGCACACGGTCAGCTTCACGGATGAGGCCACGCCGACGCGCAAGGCGAAGCCGGCGGGCGTGCTGGGCGCGGAGATTTGGGTCAACATCCTGCCCGCGGGCCAGCCGACACCGACCGATCCGGCCTCGTTCAACTTCGTCGCCCTCGACACGCGCACGCCGTACACGCTCGACTTCGCCGGGGCGGACGGCGGCAAGAACGCGAACTATCTTTTGCGCTGGGTGAACCCGACCGGCGAGAAGGGGCCATGGAGCGAGACGGCGACGGCGACGATTGGGGCGTAGCCCGGTGAGTGGGAGACGGCCTATGCTGTTCATTAGTTACTCACACGAAAACGAAGAATTCGTTAACCAATTGATTGCACGGCTTCTCCAGGAGCGTGTCGCCATCTGGTACGACCGTATCGGGATCAAGGTGGGCGAATCGCTATTTGAGAAGATTCAAGGCGCGATCCAAGAGGCCGATTTTCTTGCGGTGGTTCTTTCCAAGGCATCGGTTCAGTCCGCATGGTGCACGGA
>JACQVT010000403.1 GCA_016209665.1 Planctomycetota bacterium
TCCCACCCGACCCGCCGCAACTGCTCGGTGTTCTGGCCGGTCTCCGTCCGCACGACCTTGCCGTCCACGACCAGGTTCATGCAGGACCGGCCGGGATGAGCCCCGCCTCCGATCAGGAACGACAGATATCGTTCCTTGATCGTGAACGCGGGCGACTTGAGCCGGCCCTGCAGGTCGTCGCTGCCGCGATACGTGTTCACCAGGCCCGGTCCCGTCCAACCGCTGACCGGGTTTTGGCCGGCCTCGGTCCCCCGGCTCGGCCCGCGGCCGAAGGCGTTGCCCTCCACCGTCCAGGTGCCGTAGTTGTCGGAATCGAAGCTGGCGAATACCGACTCTCGCCGCTGCACGTCGGGGCCCACGGTCGCCGTCACGCCCGCCATCAACGGGTTGTCCACGCCCGACAACAGCAGGAACGCTCCCATCTTCCGCACGGCCTCGGCAATCGTGCCCAGCACCGACCCGCCCAGCAGCTTCAGATCGCCGCGGGCCAGCCAGAACACGCTCTTGAGGCTGGCGTTGGTCTTCGGCACGCCCGGCGTGGCCATGCTCAGGCCCATCACCGGCGCGTCCGCCAGCGGCGGCAGATTCTCATGGTCGACCATGAGGTCCACCGGCGGATCGACGCGGGCGGGCCGGCCCGGCTCGGCCTTCATCGCGATGGCCGTGAACGCCTTCTCGCGCACGAGCTGGTTGACGTTCCCGCCGTAGCTCAGGTGGCGATGTCCGTGGGCGGCCCCGTGCCCGGCGTGGCCGACCGCGTTCTGCAGCGAGACCAGCACCGACACCTTGAGCCGCCGTTGCGTCCAGTTCTTCACCCGCACGGTGAAGATCGCGCAGGGAATCCCCGACGCCTTCTCATCCAGCGGCACCAGCGGGTTGAATGCCTCCAGTTCGACCGTCACCGGCAGCGATTCATCCTTGAACGTCAGCGTCGCCACCGGGTACCGCCCGCAGAACGAGACGTCCTCGATACCCTTGACCTCGCCGATCGACTGCTGCTGCAAGACGCGGACCA
Source organism: Planctomycetota bacterium (assembly GCA_016209665.1). GTDB lineage: Bacteria > Planctomycetota > Phycisphaerae > UBA1845 > PWPN01 > JACQVT01. The sequence continues at coordinate 1,016 of JACQVT010000403.1, forward strand.
GCGGCGGCTTGCCCTCCTGCTCGATTCGCACGGCGAAGAACGTGTCGTCGGCCAGCGTGTCCTTCTGGATGTTGTTGAAGATCTGCCAGTTGACCAGCCGGCCCGACCCGGCCAGCCAGACCGTGCCCGTGCCGATGCCGCCCAGCGGAAAGATGATGTTCCGCAGGTTCGCCCCCGTGTACACGATCGGCCGGCCCGGCTCGTGCAACTGGTCGAACCACGCCTTGTCAGGCGGAATCCGTGCCTCGGGCGGAATGTACCCCACCTCCGCCCCCGCCGCCGGCCGGCCGACGCCGATCCCCGCGATCAGTCCCGCCGCCGTCGCCCCCGCCTTCAGCACGTCCCGCCGACTGACGCCCGCCTTGCACTCACACCGCGGCCCGCATCCGCTCATGATCTGGTCCCTTGTGATCGCCTGGAGTGATCGCCTATCCCGAGCGATAGCGTCGGACCAACAGCGTGATTTGTCAAACCATCAGAGCTTGCTGACCGCCAACCAGAAGCACTATCGCCCGATCCGGGACCTCCGGTTGAAGGCCTTTCGTCCATAGGGCTCTCGCGAATGGCCGGGCCGCTCGCCGCAGAACTCTGGGACGGATAACGTGACCGCCCCACCCCGATCACCGTTCCGTCCGACGCTGATGTGCACCGGCCTCACGTCGGGGCAAATCAAAGCCTTCGCAGGACGTTGTCGGAGTGGTAGAATCTGGCTGGGATGGAGGCGCCCGCCGCGACAGGCAGGCGGGCCCACCCGGCAGGTGATCCGGAGTAACCAGTGTGCTGACGGACTCAGAACTCGCCGACCTTCTCAAGAACCTCGAATCGGACCGGGTCGAGCGGAAGGAGTCCATCGCCGACGGGGCCAGGATCCGCCAGGCGATTTGTGCCTTCGCCAATGATCTGCCGAACCACAACCAGCCTGGTGTGGTATTCGTAGGGGTGAGGGACGACGCGACCTGTGCTCATCTGTCCATCACCGATCAACTGCTGCAGACCCTCGCCGGCATGCGGTCCGACGGAAACATCCTGCCGATGCCGTCCATGACTGTGCAGAAGCGGACGGTCGGTGGTTGTACGCTCGCCGTCATCGAGGTGCAGCCGGCAGACGCTCCGCCGGTAAGGCACAACGGGAGCACCTGGGGCCGCGTGGGTCCGCGCCGCGCCATCGCCAGTGCGGAAGAAGAACGGCGGCTGAACGAGAAGCGCCGCTTCAAGGACTTGCCCGTCGATGTCCGCCCCCTGCCATCCGCCGCCCTCGACGCCCTGGATGAGCTACTGTTCAGGCGGGTCTACCTGCCGGCGGCAGTTTCCCCCGAGGTGTTGCACCAAAACCAGCGCGCTCTGGAGGACCAACTGCTGGCCGCACGTTTTGCACATCCTGGCCCGCCGGTTTGCGCGAGCGTCCTCGGGGTCTTGACGGTCGGCCGAAATCCCACCGAATGGGTTCCAGGGGCCTACGTCCAGTTCCTCAGAGTAGATGGAATGGGCCTCACTGACCCCGTACAGTCCGCCCGCGAGATTCGCGGTCCACTCCCGGACTTGCTCACCGAGTTGGACGAACTCCTGAAGGTCAATATCCAAGCCTCGGTCAGCTTCACGTCCGGGCCGGTGGAGGTGCGAAGCGCCGACTATCCCCTCGTTGCCCTCCAGCAGATCGTGCGCAACGCCGTCCTGCACCGATCGTACGAGAACACCCACGCCCCGGTCCGCCTCTACTGGTTCAAGGACCGGGTCGAAGTGATGAACCCCGGTGGGCCGTATGGCCAGGTCACCCGCGCCAACTTCGGTGAGCCGGGGGCGTGCGATTACCGAAACCCCAATCTGGCGGCGGTCATGAAGGAACTGGGTTACGTGCAGCGATTCGGCGTCGGGATCGCCCTCGCCCGGCAGGAGATGGCGAAGAACGGTAACCCGCCGCCGGAGTTCCTGGTCGAAGACTCCCATGTGGCCGTCATCCTGAGGAGGCGTCCATGAGCACACCCGTGATCGCCTTCTTCAACAACAAGGGGGGAGTCGGCAAGACCTCGATGGTCTACCACCTGTCCTGGATGTTCGCCGACCAGGGCTTGCACGTCGTCGCCGCAGACCTCGACCCGCAAAGCAACCTCACCGCCGGGTTCCTCGACGAGGATCGACTGGAACAGGTACTCCGAGCCGACAATCACAGCTTGACCATCTTCGGGTCTCTCAAACCGCTCAAGAGCGGCATTGGTGATATCGCCTGTCCCCATGTGGAACTCGTGGGTGAGCGACTCGGGCTTGTGCTTGGAGACATGGCTCTTTCCACCTTCGAGGACGACTTGTCCGAAGTGTGGCCGAAGTGCCTGGGCGGCGACGAGCGGTCGTTCCGCGTAACCTCGGCTTTCTGGCGTATCCTCCAGCAGGCAGCCGACCAACAGGAGGCCGATGTCATTCTAATCGACCTCGGGCCGAACCTCGGTGCCATCAATCGAGCGGCCCTCATCGCCTCGGATTACGTGGTGATACCGCTGGGCCCCGATTTGTTTTCGCTCCAAGGCCTTCAGAACCTCGGCCCGGCCTTGAGGTCGTGGCGAAAGGGCTGGGAGGAGCGACTGGTAAGAAACCCTGTCACGGAGCTTGCGATGCCGCCTGGCAGCATTCAGCCTGCCGGGTACGTGGTGCTTCGTCACTCCATCCGGCTGGACCGCCCGGTCAAGGCGTACCAGCGCTGGATCGCCCGTATACCTCAGACGTACACCGAGTGCGTGCTTGATTCAAGGAACCGATCACCCTCTACCGTTGACAACGACCAGAACTGCATCGCACAGCTCAAGGATTATCGCAGTCTCATGCCCCTGGCTCAGGAGGCCCGCAAACCGATGTTCTTCCTGAAGCCCGCCGACGGAGCCCTGGGCGCCCACACCTACGCAGTCCAGGAGGCGTATCAGGATTTCCTTGCGGTCGCCCGCAAGATCACGGAGCGCGCCGGGATCAAGATCCCGTAGCTGGCTATGTCCAGTTTCAATCCATGTCGCCACGATGCCGCGTCACGAGTTGGTGGGCCAGGCGGGTGGGCTCGCAGACGCGGTAGCGGGTCACGCACGTCATGACGAGGCGGACGGCGTCGTCGAGCGTGACGCGATGGCCGACGCTCACGTACACCGGCTTGACGCCGGGGCGGGTTCGCAGCACCGCGCCGATGACCTCGTCGCCGTCGCGCAGCGGGGCGAACGTCCCCGGCCACGCCGGTGGATCGTCGTGCGTGCCGCACAGCCGGCTCTTCGCGCAGCCGACCGTGGGGGACTCCATCAGCAGCCCGACGTGCGACGCGAGTCCCAATCGCCGTGGATGCGAGTAACCCTGGGCGTCGAGGATGAACGCGTCCGGCGGGATCTTCAGCTTGCGAACCGCCGCCAGAACCGCCGGGGCCTCGCGGAAGCTCAGCAGCCCCGGCACATAGGGGAACCGCACGTCGCGCCATGCCAGGGCCTGCTCGACGACCTCGTGCGTCTGGAGATCATAGACCACCACGCCAGCCACGCATCGCCGGCCGTCCGGGCTGAAGGCCATGTCCGCCCCGGCCACCCGCCGCACCGGCCAGACCAGCGGCTCGACCCGCACCCGGCCCCGCAGCCGCTGTTGCAGCGCAATCGCCTGCCGCGGCGTCAGCGACCAGCGATGGATCGCTCGGGGAATCCGCATGCCCCGATTCTAAGTCGGAACGCAGAATGAGTCATTCACGGAGCCAAGGCCTGGCGACAGCCGGCGGGGTGTCGATATCGGGGCGTGGATCACGTAAAATGGTCGATCATGGCGTTACCCGTGGTGGCCATCGTAGGCAGACCCAACGTGGGGAAGAGTTCGCTGCTGAACGCGCTGGCCGGCCGACGCATCAGCATCGTGGACCCGACGGCGGGGGTGACCCGCGACCGCGTCTCGGCCATCCTCGAGTACCGGGATCGCTATTTCGAGCTGGTGGACACCGGCGGCTATGGGATCGTGGACCGCGACGACCTCGACGCCGACGTCGAGCAGCAGATCCGCTTCGCCGTCGAGCAGGCGTCGCTGGTGCTGTTCGTCGTGGATGCCCGGGACGGGCTGCTGCCGCCGGACCAGGAGGTCGCCAACTGGCTGCGGGCGTCGGACAAGCCGGTGGTCGTGTTGGCCAACAAGGTGGATGCGCTGGACGCCCGGACGGAGCTGGGCGACTTTCACAAGCTGGGGCTCGGCCCGCCGCTGGCGGTGTCGGCGGTCCACCGGCGCGGCGAAGAAGACATCCGCGAACGGATCCACGACCACCTGGCCGGCCTGCCCGCCGACGAGCCGCCGGCGGAGGCGGTCATGAAGCTGGCGATCGTCGGCCGGCGCAACGTGGGCAAGAGCACGTTGATCAACGCGATAGCGGGGGCCCCGCGGGTGATCGTCTCCGAGGTGGCCGGCACCACCCGCGACGCCGTCGACGTGCGGTTCGAGCGCGACGGGCGGACCTACGTCGCCATCGACACCGCCGGCTTGCGAAAAAAGAGCAAGATCGCCGACGACATCGAGTTCTACAGCGCGCACCGCACGGAGCTGTCCATCCGGCGAGCGGACGTGGTGCTGTTCCTGGTCGATTCGACCGCCGAGGCGGGCACGGTCGACAAGAAGCTGGGCCGATACATCGCCGACCAGTACAAGCCCTGCGTGATCGTGGTCAACAAGTGGGACCTGGCCAAGGACCGCTCGTCGAGCGACGCCTACGGCGAGTACCTGTCCAAGACGCTGGTGGGCCTGGACTATGCCCCGATCGCGTTCATCACCGCCAAGGACGGCAAGAACGTGCAGTCAATGATCGATCTGGCGACGGAACTGTTCAAGCAGTCCCGAACGCGGGTCTCGACGGGCGAACTCAACCGGGTGATCGGCGGGGCGACGAGCCAGGGGCTGCCGACGCCCAGGCGCGGGACGGGCGCGGTGAAACTGCTGTACGCGACGCAGGTGGCGGTGTGCCCGCCCACGATTGTGGTGTTCGTCAATGAGCCGTCGCGGGTCACGCCGGTGTTCGAGCGGTTCCTGGTGAATCGCATGCGAGAGACGTTGCCGTTCGCGGAGGTTCCGATCCGCCTGGTGGTGCGGGGCCGAGGCGGAGCCAGAGCGGCGAGTGAGGCGGTCCGCAACCACGTGGAGACGTAGACGTGTCGATCAAACTACACTGCGAGCACTGCGGAGCATCGGTGACGGCGCCTCGTGAGATGGCCGGCCGGGTCTCGAAATGCCCGGCCTGCGGCAACCCGGTTTACGTGCCCACGCCGGAGGAAGAGATCGAGGAACTGCCGCTGGCGCCGGAGGACGTCTCCGATCTGCAGAAGGAGGCGATGCTGCAAGCGGAACGCCGCCGCCTGGACAGTCTGCTCCTCCGCGAAAACGACGGACGCGACAGCGGCGAGACCAGCGAACCGGCGGGCCGAACGGCCGTACCGCCGGGCGCCGGCAGCCAGCCGGGGGCGGGACAGACAGGTGGGGTGGGGTCCATTGGCAGCCGTCTCGAAAAGGCCCTGCACACATATCTGGTGGCTGTCCGCGACTCAAACCTGGATGCGGCGGAACGGGCCCTGAACATCCTGAGGATGCAACCACGCACCGCCCGGGAACTCGTGGATCGGCTGGCCACGGACCAGATTCCCCCGCCGGAGATGGCCAAGGTGCCGGCCACCGTGTACCAGGGATTTCTGAAGAGTCTGCGCTCGCGGTTGCAGCCCTGAGGTAAATCGTCACATCCATCTTCGCGTTGAGCGGGAACACGCTCGGAACGCAACGCTATCGTCCGTCGTAGGGAACACCGTTGTCACCGACCGCGTCGCCGCGGAGTTGAATGAGCGTGGTCTGGGTGAGGGCCTCACTGACGGCCCGCAGCTCGCTGGCCTTGAGCGCCTGTTCGGCCGCCTGGCGCTGCTGACTCGACACGACGAGCAGGGCCGATCCAATGATAAACAGCAGGGCCAGAACCGCGATAGCCAGCACGATCACCGAACCTCGTCGTCGCCCGCCAGACATCTCGGGCCTCCAGACAATACTACCGAGAAAAAAGTGGCCGAACGATGGGCCTCGTAAGGTGCGACTTCGTGAACCGATTCACGACCACAGCGGCGTGAATGATGCTCGAGCGTGTGCAAAAAAACACAGCCTTCCAGGATTTCAAGCAGCGCAACCGGCCCGCCGCTCCGA
>JACQVT010000424.1 GCA_016209665.1 Planctomycetota bacterium
GCCTTAACCAGCTTGCCCAACTGGACGCGCGACTGCAATCCTTCGGAGGCGAACGCGGCGCTCAGTGTCTGCTCATTCAGGATCGATCTGAAGTCGGACCGATTGACAAGCGTGATGCCGCCGACCTGGGCGAGCTTCTGCTCCAGCAGCTCGGCCAGCCCCCCGGCCGCTCCTGTCGGCGCTGCCGGGATCACCGCGCAGACGGTCGTACCTGGCGCTGCCGCTGCCAGTTCGACAGCGAGAAGGACGATACCCGCGAAGCAAAGATGGGGTCGCCGAACCATCACCAATGTGGCCTCCCCGCGTCGCTATTGTCCCGCCTCCTGCGGCGGGAGGGTCTTTGCGAAATGCTCCAGCACGCGGACGGCGACCAGGCGGCCGGCTTTCTCCAGGGCCTTCTTGCCGGCGATGTTCTCGGCCAGGTCGACGGCGCGGGTCGTCTGGCGGTCGGCGACGAGGATCTTGCCGTCCTTGCGGCCGATGACGTTGACCTCGGCCCGGGCCAGGCAGCTCACCAGGTTGCCGATGCGAGCGGCGAACTCGCTGAACGCCTCGCCGGTGATCACCACATCGGCGTTCTGCAGGTTCTTGGGCCAGTTGTTCACGTCGTTCTTGTTCATCAGCCTCGCCCAGTCGGCCAGGGCGTTCTGATCAACGTCAATCACCTCGAAGCCGCATTCGCGCAGCACCTTCTTGATCTCAGTCTCGACGGCCGGGTCCACGGGCGGCGGGGCGGCGCGGTGGGCCATGTGCTCCTCGGTCACGACCACGGCCACGCGGGGTCTTCGCCGGTCGGCAAGCCCTTTTTTGAGGGCCGGCACCGGATCGACGCCGTCGTCTCTCGCGACGAGCCTGGGGCCGACGGCCCGCAACCGGTCGCCGATCTGCGTCGAGAGCGACATCAGCAGGTCGCCCACGTCCGCGTTGGTGTCGCCCTTGGCGATGACGCCCTCGACCAGCGACGTCTCGGTACCGATCAGCTTGGCGGTGATGAACAGCTTCTTGCCCATCGTGAAGGCCTTGCCGGTCACGAGGATACGGGCGCCGACCAGCTTGCCGACCTGGACGGCCTTGTCGGTCTCGACGATGCCCGACAAGTTGAGTTCGTGCTCTTGCAACGTCCGGGCGAGGGTGGCCCGGTCGACGAGCTTGAAACCCGGCTCGCTCGACAATGTGGCGGTGAGGACCTCGCCGATCTGACTGCCCAGGTCTGCCGCCCCCGGCGCGTTCGCACTGAAGTCCAGCAGAGCCACCGTCAGCTCGTTGGAGGCCGCCGGGGCACTGGCTGGCTGACTGGCCGGCACCGGGGACGGAGCGTCCGCGGCCAACACCGCCCCCTGGCTGCATATGCACAAGACGACAATCTGGCATGGCATTCGAATCAAGGTACACCTCCTGGAGGAATCGTGATCGTTGGAATGGGTTGAGTGGCCGGACTCGTCTGGACCCGCCGGCGGCTCGGCGGCGGAGTGGGTTCCGGCCGGGTAGTCAGGTAGCCCAGAACGTTGGCAAGCAGTTGTTGACTGCGCGGATCGGCGGCCCAGGGACCCAGCGGCAACTGGCACAGGACAAGTCGGCCCTTGCCGATGACCTTCGTCACAAGCAGAGCATCGATAGGCACCGGCTCGCGTCCCGGCGTCTCGCGAGGCCACCAGGCGATTTCCAGGGCAGGCTCATCCGCCGGCAGTTGGACGGCCGTTTCCTCGCGGCCCTCGACGATCCACGACTGCAAGTCCTCCGCGGAGAACCCGCTCAACAGCCCGTGGTCGCGCCGCCAATCCAGCGTTGCCGGCAGCTTTCGCGGCACCACCGCGTAGCCCGCCAGGGACTTGGCGGCCGCTTGATGGAGGACCGCCACGCCGGCCCCCGCGCCGGCATGGTCGATGAGCGGCGCCTGATCGAACGCACCCTCGCCGATCTCATCCGGGGCGACCAGTATCAGATCCGCACGGGCCAACTGTAGTTGCGACATCAGATTCAGTCGCTCGTGCCGGACGCCCGCCCCGTTGAGGACCTTGGACAGACCGCCGGCGCGATCGAGAACCAGCAACGTCCTGCCGTTCAGCCGCGTCCCGACGCCCGCCAACACATCGGACGGATAGACGTGCAACGTCGTCGCGCCGCGGTCGATCACCCCGCCGCCGGCGCGGTTCCGCAGTCGATACGTCCACTGCAGCGTCGTTCGCACTCGCACCTTCGGCGGAGTGATCTGAAGCCTTGTCAGTTGATCGTCACCGGCCATCGCCATCCGGTCGCCGGCCAGTCGCACGTCGCCGGCCAGCAGGTCCCACTCCAGAACCGAGTCCGGCATCGGCGTGGCCGCCACCCATCGCACTTCGATCGTGCCGGCCTGCTCGCCAAACCAGTGGCCCTGGCTGCTCAAAGCGATGATCAGAAGCTTTGCTGAGCCGGTCATGAGCGTTGCCCAGATGGCTCCACCCGATAGAGCCCGACGTTGCACTCGAACGTCCCGGATCCGGTAACGACTTGCCCGATGGAGGCAATCTGCCCCAGACGGATGCGGAGGTCGCTTCCCAGCGTACCCACGCGCCGCGCAGCATGATTGAGCCGCTCCACGTCGGCCACGATGCGCAGGTGGCTGGGATCGGACTGGGACGTGGTCACCTCGTACTTCAGTTGCAGCCCTCCCGCCGCGGGAACGGTCGAACGCGCCACTTGGCCGGGGACGACCAATAGGTCCACGGTGGAGAAAGGCGCACCTTCGTGAGAGATGCTGATCCGAACCAGCAGCACGCTCCGCTCCTTGGTCGGGGCTCCGCTCGACATCCCCATGTCCGACCTGCGGTCCGCGAGCAGGACCCAGCCTGCCCGATCGTCGAACACCTGGGATACCTGGTCGAACAGCTTGGCTCGATCGGCGATCTCCTGCTCGCTCGGCACCGTCACGAAGGCCGGGGTTTCCGGCAGGTTCTGTCGCGGGGTCTCCGCAGTACGGTTAGGCCACAAATACAGGCACCATCCACTGACAGCCATGGCTAGGCAGGCGGCCAGGGCCAGCGGCGTGAGCGGCACCGCGTGGCGAGGCGACGTGACATCGTGGGCGAGCCGGTCCTCAAACGCCGCCCAGCCTCCGACGGGCTCACCGTCCGGCTCCGGCCGCAGTGCCTCGCGGATCCGGTCATAGTCGCCGGTGGCCGATCGGCACGCCAAACACTGATCGACGTGGGTGAGCGCCCGAAGCAAACCGGTGCGGTCCGCCTCGCTCAGATCAAACTGCAGCAACAGGTCGCGGGCCGTTTGGCATTCCATACCTCAGTCTCCTAACGGTCACCCGCATAGACGGGTGCCAGTCGTTCGCGAAGCGCATCCAGGCTCGCATGCAGCCGGCGCGAGACCTCCGACGGATGCAGCCCCAGCAAGCCAGCCACCTCGTTGCCCGACATGCCCTGGACGAGGCGCAGCACGACGATCGCCTGGGCCGGCTGCGACAACTCCGCCAAGGCCCCATACAGCAACCCGCGCAGTTCTGCCTCGTCGGCGGCCGGACTCCGCTCACCCTGCCGGGCAACGACGGCCCCACGGCCCTTCTGTTCGCATTGTTCCCTTCGGCGGACGGCCAGGCTCTCGGTGATGACCACGCGGGTGAGCCAGCCCGGCAGCGCCCGCGGTTCCCGAATGCTCGGCTGCATTCGCAACGCCTTGAGCAGCGCCTGCTGGCAGACGTCTTGGGCCTTCTCGGGACTGCGCAGGATGCGATAGGCCAGCCGGTAGAGCAGTTGGCTTCTCGCGCGAACCTGCTCGACCAGCAGTGTCTGCCACTCGCCGCTGCTGATGTCCCCAGCACCCACCGGCTGCCTCCCGCACAAGCCCAGCCGCGATTCTACCTATAGGATGCCTGAACAGCCGGCTTTTTGAAATGGCACAACGCGCTAATCCCGCGGATTGCGGAGGTCGCTGGAGACACAAGCGAATTCTGCCGTGCCTGTGCGTGGCTACCGGAACACCGAATACGATTCTAAACCCTTGTGCCCCAGCCTCTTCCCGTCAGCCGAGAAGAGGCTGGTCAACAAAGACAAGCCCTCGGAGGTGGGAAATAGGGCACCCATCCAGAAGCTCAATGCAGAAACCATAGTCCTGTACGTTGTGGGAGGACGAGGCGACCGAGAATGGCCACGAGGTCACCTCGATGCATGTTATATGGCCGTTTGTGATCGGGGCGACAGGATTCGAACCTGCGACCTCCTGGTCCCAAACCAGGCGCTCTAGCCAGGCTGAGCTACGCCCCGCGGGCGGCCGGCGGCTCGCGGCCCTGATGGCGGCATTGTAGTCGAACGGCCCGGGGGGAACAACGCGGCGCAGGTGGATCGATGGAAAGGACGGCAGGCCGGAGACTCCGAGACCGAAGGATGATGGATGACAGATGGGATGAGAGAGAAGGAGCGCTCGTCGTACCACACGGGGCGACATCCGCCTCGCGGGAAAGGATTCCCGGAGCGCCGGGTGCAGGAAGGGATTCCCGCACCAACGACAGCGATCCCCCACCAGCGACTCGCATCACGGTGGCAGGAGGGCGACGATGCGGACGGGGCCGCCGCTGCCGTTCTTGATCTTCATGGGCAGGGCGATGACGGCGGCGCCGGTGGGCGGGAGCCGGCCGAGGTTGGCGACGTTCTCCAGGGCGGGGATGGCGGCGGCGAACAACACCTGATGCGTCTCGAACAACTTCGACTGGCCGTAGTCGATGCTGGCCGTATCGATGCCAAACGCCTTGATCCGGCGGTTGGCGACGAGCCAGCGGGCGGCGTCGGGATGCAGGCCGGGGAAGTGCAGGTTGGCCACGCCGTCGGGCCCGCGGAGTTCGGTGCCCAGGTACCGCCTGCGGTCGGGCCACAACCGGTCGAAGCCGGTGCGGATGAACAGCAGCACATCGGGCCGAATCGGGCCGTGCTTTCGTTCCCAGGCGGTCAGGTCGTCGATCGTTACCTGGTAGTCGGGGGCCTCCAGCGTCTTGTTCGACACGTCGATAACCGCGGCCGGGCCGATGAGCCGATCGAGCGGAACCTGGTCCAGCGTCGCCCCGGTCTTGCAGAAGTGGATCGGCGCATCCATGTGCGTGCCGCCGTGCTCGGAGGCCGAGTAGCGGTTGGCCTCGTAGTAGTAGCCCCGCTCGGTGGTGCCGTGGAACTCGGTTTCGAGCTTGAAGCCCTGGGCGGTCGGCCAATAGATGGTCTGCTCGGAGAATTCATGCGTCAGGTCGACGATGCGGCCGGCCGGCACAGTAGTTGATTGAGAGCAGCCCGCGATCAGCGGCAGACACGGCCAGGCGATGAGGGTTCGGGAGGTCATGGGTCGTCTCCGAGTGTTCTGGCGAAGCGGCAATCCGGGTCGAGGGTCCCGCTTGCGAACGTTCGTGTTATCTTCGCGCGAAGCACTCGTTGTGGTCAACCCTCGTCGACGACATCGAAGTCCAGGAACCGGCCGAGCCGCCGGGTGTCGGCGATCTGGTTGCCGTAAAAGATCACGCGGTGCAGGCCGTGCGACCACTGTTCGAGCATCTTGCGGGCGTCGGCGACCTTGACGGTGATCTTGGTGCGGCAGCCGCGGTCGACGTCCGGCACGTCGACGATGCGGCCGGCGGAGACGAGCATGGTGTTCACGCCGTAACTCTCGAGCGGGCTGGCGGAAATCTGCGGCGGCTGTTTGACGTTCGGGTCGACGCCGACCAGTTTGGCCATGGTGATTTCCTGGCCGATGCGCATCTTGGTCTGCAGGACGGCACCCTTGTAGTCCTCCAGATGCGTGCGGATGGCGTAGGGCATGGACTCGCCGGCGGGCCCGTCCATCTTGGTGGCGGCCACGCAGTGGGCATGGATGACGGTGTTGTTGGAGGTGTCGAAGACCGGGTCGGTGACGAAGCCGGGCTTGCCGCCCAGGTGGGTGTAGATGATCTGCGTCATGGTGGAGAGCAGGTCGGCCTCGCACACGCCGATGAGGCCCACGTCGTTGAGCCGCGTGAACCCGAAACAGGGATAGGCGGGCATCGCCTTCATTCCGAACAGGCCCAGGCAGTTGATGGTGATGGCCTGGGCCTTCTCGTCGGCGAGCACCTTCTGGAGGGCCAGACACATGCGGGCGGACTTGGCGATATCCTCGCGGGGCGGCTCGACGACCTTCTCGGCGTTCTTGATCCAGCGGTCGGTTTCGGCCTCGACGGCGGCGGCGTCCAGGGCCTCGTAGGTCTCGACGATGCGCTTGTAGTCCAGCGTGTCGATCTGGGTGCCGAACTTGGCCTTGACCTCGGCCACGTACTTCTCGGGGGCCGGATGGCCGCCGCCGACGTAGAGCACCTTGGTTTCCTTGAGCCGGTGGATGGCCCGGAACTGGCGGTAGGCCGCGGCGGCGTCGGCGAAGTCGCTGCTGGGGATGACGTCGATCTTCTTGCCGTCCTTGATCAGGTTGGGAACGATGTGCCACTCGTGGCCGCTGTAGGGCCAGGCGAACGAAATGGTCGGGATGCCGCTGTCGGCCATGATGTTGAGCATCACGCCGCTGCCCATGCAGACGGGGACGGCCAGGATGCCGTCGACGTCCTTGTATTGCCGCACCATCTCGGCCACGGCCTTGTTGTCGCGGACGAGGCGGTTGTCGAGGAATTCGATGTCGGCGGCGCCGGGGGCCTTGTCGAGCCCCTCGCGGAGGCGCTTGGCC
>JACQVT010000425.1 GCA_016209665.1 Planctomycetota bacterium
CGTCCCAGCCCCCCAGGTGGCTCGTACCGACGCCACCTGAAAGCGGTTCGATAAGGCGAACTAGCAGACCTGCTACCCAATGATACTGAACCGCCCCCGAAGTTCAACTAAAATACTGCTGAAAATGGAGGCTCAGGCGGGATGGACCACGATGGCCCTGGGCGTGGTGGGGCAATAAAACTGGCAGGCCCCGCACCCCACGCAGCCGGCCGCCAGAACTGCGACCCGGCCTTCGCCGTCCAACCGGATGGCGTGGGGTCCCAGGGGGCACTTGTCGACGCACAAAGTACAGTCGGCGCCTCGACTTCGGACACAAAGCCCGTGGTCCACCACAGCCAGCCCCATCCGGATTTGGGATGGGTCGGCAATGAGGCGAAGGGCTCCGCTCGGGCACGATTTCATGCAGGCCAATTCGTCGCAGACGACACAGGCGGCCAAGTCGGGATCGATGTAGGGGGTGCCGGTCTGGTCCACATCGCCCCCGGTCAGGGGGCGGATGGCCTTGGCGGGACAGACGTCCACGCAGTTCCCACAGCGGTAGCAGGTTTCGAGAAACTGCTTCTCGGGGAGGGCGCCCGGGGGGCGGAGAACTTCCCGGAGGACGGGGAGGCTGATCTCGATCCGCTCCTGAATGTAATTGGCGACGGGCTCCATGAGCTTTCGGAAGCCCATGCGGAACATGGACCGTCGATCGTGAGGCTGATTGTCAATCTCCTCTGGCACGCCAATCCTCAAACCACCGGGTGACATCCCGATGGGCTCGGCTGACCGAGGCAGCGAGCCGGATCCCTTCAGCGGCCCGGCCGGGGCTCGGCCGATCCGTGTTCCGGCGCCCGGCAACGCTGCTCAAGTCTCTCCAACTGAACCGCCAGCGCTTTGATCCGGCGGTTGTACTTCTCGAACATGGCCCGCACGTCGGCAGGCAACCCGGCACAGCTCGCACAATGAAACCGCGTTGCGGGGCTGTGTCGCACCGGATAGCGATACGGCTCCCCACAGGCCCGACAAACCCGCTCCTGGAGTTCGTTGTCCTCGTCGGCCATGCTCAGTTCATCCCGGTCCCGAGGCCCGACACGAGCCTGGAGATCCATCTCGGCGATCACGCATCCCCGGAGGTGACCGCCTCGAGCCCATGTTGCTGCCGCAAGGCATCGTCGGCCTGGACCAGCTTCTCGAACGCCTCCTCCGTGACGACCAGCAACCTGCCGCTGCACAAAACCACGGCCCGGCCGTCCCGCAGGTTGGGAAACTCCATCAACTTATGAGTCGGCCGCGCGTCGTGGACGAGTATCAGCCGCTCATCCAATGTTAGCCGAGGCACCGGCCGATAGGCCAGATGCGTGCAGGAGCCCGACAGAGCCTCCTCCAGACGCTCGGGCAGGCGCTGCAGGTTGGCTGAGGCGTATTCCCGCAGGCGAGTGGCGGCCTCCGTTAACCGGCGCTCCGCAGCCAGACCCTCCGCGCGGGCCTGCCAGCACCACCAGGACAGGAGCGTGAATCGTGCCGCAAAGGCTGCCGCCGCCACCGCCACCACCCACACCGCAATGGGCCAAGCGTTGAGGCCTTGGTCCGCGCCGTCCATCGGAAGACTCCCAGAGGGCCAGAAACCCGCGCGTCCGCCATCGTAGGGAACGGGCACCGGCGGAGCAAACCAGGCGGCGCCAGGCTGACTCCAGAGTGATTTTGCCCACGGTTTGGGCCATATCCCCCGCGGGGGACAAGCGCGGGCAGATCGGTAGCGCCTCAGCGACAGGACATTGGATGGTGCGCGTGAATCCGCCGGCGCCCCCGGCCTCACTCCTCGATAGCGTGCAGGCGGTTAGCGCTAATCGGGATTCTACCCCAGGAGGTCGGCACAGCGGATGCTAAATCCGTCCAGCGATACGACTGAATGTCCGCACGAGGCCGGCGCAGTCGATTGCACCCACTCGTGCACCTGACATACAGACTTCCAGGCCGCAACGGCCATACTTGGCGGACCAGCGAGACTACGGTCTTTCCGTCAACTACCCTCCTCTCCGGCCCGAAGGAAGGATAAGTGGTTGCTGGTCCGCCAATCTTATGTACTCCGCGAGGCCGGGATCGGGAGCGGTCGGCCCGGTCAAACCATCGTTATATCCCCCAGGCCATGGCGCGTTTTACCCATGTCCTCATGGCCAGATCGAATCGTTACTTTCGTGTTTGCAGTGTCTTAGCGAGGGCAACCCGCAGTGAGGGCAGGTCCGGGACACGGCATGGCAATTGCAGTACGGGGGACCGACAAGTCCGTGCTGCGCGAATGGGTCTCGGTCGGTTCGCTGACCACGCGAGCTTGCTCGGACGGCCTTGAGAACGCGATGCAGTC
This sequence comes from Planctomycetota bacterium, assembly GCA_016209665.1. Lineage (GTDB taxonomy): Bacteria > Planctomycetota > Phycisphaerae > UBA1845 > PWPN01 > JACQVT01. The sequence continues at coordinate 2,345 of JACQVT010000425.1, forward strand.
TGGCTCGGCCTATCTTCGGGACATCAATCGCACGGCGGTACCCGATCACGAGGTGCAGGCCCTGGCGGAAATGCTGACAGGCCAGCCGATTGAGGTGCTGCTGACCGGGCGGGGCGCAGTGGTCCCCCCGGCCACGGCGGGACCGGGCCGGCAGCTTGTCGAGCAAGGTCGACGGGCCGCGGTGGCGTTGGCGCGGCGGAACGTGCGGTCGCTTTTGTGCGGCACGACCAAATCGGACCTGGTGGCGAGCAGTCTGGCGACGGCGCTGACGGCCCCCGCCCGGGATGCAGAGGACGCCCTCGAGGACGCTTCGCTGGTCGTCAACCTGCGGTACAGCATTCACGCAGGTCCCGACGCGGCGATCCTGCTCGATGGGCGAAGCCTGGTCATCACGGACGGGGCCGCCACGCCGGTCCGCATCGCGCGACGGGCGCTCCGCGGGGAGGGTACGTCCTATTTCTGCAAGGATGCCCTGGCTCGACTGGCCGGCCTCGACATCGATGACATCCGACTGTCGCCCGGAGCCGTAGCGCCACTCTACCTTCAGTTGGAGCCGGGGGCGGTCATGGGTCCCGACACCGCCCACCAACATCTGCACAAGGGCGGCTGGCGAGCCATCCGCAAAGCAGACTTCGTCAAGGACTACTGCGTGGCGTGCGGGCGATGCTTCATTCACTGCCCGGACAACGCGATCATCCATGCGATGTACGACCCGCACGCGAGAGACACGACCGGCATCCTGGGCATCGACACCGAGCGTTGCACGGCGTGCGGGTTGTGCGCGGCCGTCTGCCCGCCCAACCACGACGGCTACAAGGCCATCGTGATGGTCTCGGCGGAGTCGCCGAGCAGCGCGGAACTGCACTGTGTGGGGTGAAGGGGAAGGGGAAGGGGAAGGAGAAGGAGACGGGAGTTAGGAGACAGGGGTCAGAGGTTGGGGGTAACGGTGCGCGGGGATGAACCCCGCGGCTCGTTTGGCTGAGGGCTGAGGGCGGAGGGCTGATAGCCGATAGCTGGGTTCATGACGGTACGACTGAGCCATCTGGTGCCGGAGACCGAACTGCCGACCGGGTCGGGGACGGGAAGTCCGCCGCCGGCGCGGTGCGTGGGGCGGGGGCAGACCTGCGCGCTGACCGGCAACGAGGCGGTTGCCCTGGCGTTCAAGCAGGTCGAGCCGCACCTGACGGCGGCCTATCCGATCACGCCGCAGACGGACCTGATGCACAAGTTTGCGGAGTACGTGGCCCGCGGCGAGGTGCGGACGGAACTGGTCAACGTGGAAAGCGAGCACTCGGCGATGTCGGCCGTGCTCGCGGCGGCGGCGGCCGGCTGCCGCACCTTCACCGCGACCAGCGCCAACGGCTTAGCCTACATGCTGGAGGTCTACCACAACGCGGGGGCCCTGCGGCTGCCCATGGTGCTGTCGCTGGTCAACCGGCACATCGGCGGGCTGCTCAACATGCACAACGATCACGGCGACGCGATGCTGGCCCGCAACGCCGCGTGGATCCAGATGCACGCGGAGACCTGCCA
>JACQVT010000033.1 GCA_016209665.1 Planctomycetota bacterium
CACTTATAGTCCCACATCCCTAACAAAGGCCGAAGCAAAAGGACCGCGGCCACCCCGTGCAGTTGCCGCGGTCCTTTCCTTGCCGAGGTCTCGGGCTCATGCGCGGCGCCGGGTTTTTCAGGCCCGCCGGTTGCGCCGAAGCAGGGCGATTCCGCCCAGGCCCAGCAAAAGCAGGCTCGCCGGCTCGGGCGTGACGTTCACATCATCGTACCAGAAGTTCTCATAGCTCTTCGAATTGTTGCCGAGCCGGACCCAGCGGAGGGCCACTGGACTCAGTCCGCCCGCACCGCCGTTCGCACCCGCGCGGTACGACGTGCCCACCTGGGTGCCGTCGATGAAGAAGCGAATCTGGCCGCCGAGCCCCATCGCATCGACGTCGATCGCCAGGTGCGTCCAGCCCGGCTTGCGCGACACGCCGGTGTCGATGATGCCGCCGCCAGTGGAGTCGTTGTACCGCGTGCGGAAGCCGTACCGCACACTGCCGCTGGGGTAGAACGGCACCACGCCGATCTGGATGTAGTCGGTGAACACGCCCGGATTGGCGCCGTCGCCGTACAACGACAGCATATTCGTTACCGGCTGAGCGGAATTCGTGCCGTCGTGCGTGAAGTCCTCGAACAGCCACGCGTCGGTGTGAATCGTTCCCGAGTCGGCCCCGAAGTCGGAGTAGGCGTTCCAGGCTGCCGGGTCACTTTCCCACGCTCGCGCCGATTTCGTGCCTGCGGGGGTGTGGTTGTGGTCCGTGCTGGTGGTCAACAGGTTGTTGATCCCGCTGGGGTTCGGCGGCGGCCACGGATCGGGCGAACTCCGCCAGTTGTACCAGGTGTTGGTTCCACCCACTCCCGCCTCGAAATCATCGTGGAAGTTGGGGGCGGCCACGACGGCGGCGCTGAGGCACGCCAGGGCCGCCATGCTCAATAGAACAGGTCGCATTGCACTTTCCTCCTCTTTCAGTTAAGGCCCGAAGACTCAATGATCGCAGTCCGGATCCGCCGGAAGGGCGGGCCCGGAGGCACACGCTACAAAACCGTCCAGATCGACGCTATCGACGTCCTGGTCGCCGTCCAGGTCGAAGCACTGACAGTTGACCGGGTCGAAAAGGGCATTCGATTGTAGGAAGGGGTCAGCTTCGGGAGTAATGCAGTTCTGGAACCCCGCGAAATCGATCGCGTCCACGTCGCCGTCGCCGTCGGCGTCGGGCCGGGGGTCGTGGCAGGCGGTCAGGGCCACCTCGTCGTACCAGAACTCCTCGAACGTGTTGGTGAGGTGGCTCTCAGTGATGAGGGCGGGATCGCCGCCCAGATGCAGGTAGATCACGTCGGCGCCGCTGCCCGTGCCGGGCATCCGATGGCCCCGGGCGATCCGCACGCCGTCCATCCAGAACTCCACGTCGCCGAGGTTGCCGGTGTAGGGATGGACGACGATCTGCATCTCGTGCCAGCCGCGGGTACGGGGCACGTCGGTGACCACCCAGCCGTCGGCGGCCGTGGTCCAGCAGTAACGATCCCAACTACGTTTCGTGTTGACGCCCAGGAAGTAGAACTCTTTGTCGCTCCCGCTGTAGCTCGCCCGGCGATAGGGGGCGCCCAGCTCGATGCCGCCGTGGACGTCGAAGTTCGTCCGCGAGGGATTGGGCGGCGGGAGGTTGTTGCAGTTGCAGACATAGCCGATCGGCTGGGACTGCTGGTCGCAGTCGCAGAGGATGCCGGCCTCGTCCCAGATCTGGACTTTAAGGCGCAGATCCTTTCCGGCCGGCGGTGGCGTAAAGATGTGATAGATCGCTCCCCACATGGGATCCCAGATTGGCTGGCGACCTGAGCGCTGACCGCTGAACACGCGCCCGCCGTTGTCCTTGTCGGGCCAGGTCTCGAATTTGTACGGGCCCCAGGTCCAGCTTGCCCCCGTCCCCGGTGCGGGAATGTTCGGAGCGTTGCTGGGATCGTAGGGGCAGTAGTCCGAGTGCGGCTGGGTCCAATCGCTGGGGCAATCGACCCGTCCCCCGCCGGGATAATCGAAGGCGTGCCATTCAGCCTGGAAGCTCCAGCCGGGTTCGAACCGGTCGTAAAAGGGCAGGGCGTTCGTCTCGGCCCGCAGATTGGCCGCGGCGAGAACGACGCCGATACAAACCGATAAGGTGCGCGCCTCAGCCAGCCTGAACATCATGGGTGCTTCCTTGCGACGGCCCTGGGTAGCGTTCCCGTAGACGCGGGAAAAGGCAGAGCGAGGCACGATTGGCCCCGCTCTGCCCTTCCCCAACCGTTGATGCGGTTCATTCTCACAAAGTGCCCGTCACCGCGCTTTACGGCGAAGCAGGGGCAATCCCAGCAACAGCAGCAGCGCGCTGGCCGGCTCGGGCGTAATCTGGGTCACGCGGACCGCGCTCCAGGCCCGGTGGATGTCCCACGGGAAGTTCCACTTGGCATACAGGCTCGCGTCCTTGTCCAGCCAGACGTAGATGCCGTTGCCCGGGGCGTTGAAGTCGGCGCTGGCCGGGGCCTGGGGCCCGGGGCCGGTGCCCTTCCAGTTCCCC
>JACQVT010000428.1 GCA_016209665.1 Planctomycetota bacterium
ACGCGAAGTGTCCGTCCGGAAAATCGGACCCACCCCACGATATAAGGCAAATGATCAGGCCCCTGAAAATCGCTGCTGCAGGGCGGAGAAAAGAAGCGGAGGAGGGTTTCTTGCATCGGCCACCAGGGGCTGAAGGCCCTGGCAAGTGCCGTGCGCCCTACCGGGCGATGACCGGCATCCATCTTTCGGGTGTGGCGCGGAAAAATCGCCAGATGCCGGCGTCACGCCGCGGATACGCTACTTGACCACAATCCACTGAACGGCATCGGCGACCACGTAGCCGTTGGTCCCGTCGTTGCGGACCTCCACATAGCCGGCCTTGCCGGCCTTGAACCTGAACCGGCCCAGCGAGGCGAACGGCGGATCGGCCGGCGCCTGCGTCTGGTTGAGCTGCACTCGTTTCTCGCCATCGGCATGACGGACGACGACGGGCACGTTGCTCGCCCGGTTGCGGTTCGGTGTGTAGGCCAATCGCACGTCGTACTCGCCATCGGCCGGCAGATCGGGAACGAACCGGACCGACCGCTCGCCCTTGCCGGCGTTCTCGTCGTGAAGGTACCCATCGCCCACGAACGGCTTGACCGACTCGGACGTCGTCCAGTCGCCCGTCACCTGGGCCGCGCTGGCGTCGATCACGAAGCCGGGCCAGTTCCCGGCGGCCGAACCCTCGCTGATGGCCTCGGCCAGGCTCAGCACCGCCCCCTGCTCGCGGAGTCGCTCTTGCAGCCAGAACACGTCCACGTCCGCGACTGGCAGGTTCCGCCGGGCCGCGTTGGCCGCGGCCAGACCCGCCGCCTGGCCCATGATCATGTACTGCGGCTCCATCCGCATGGATGAATACGCCACGTGGCTGGCCGAGAAGCACACCGGCACCAGCAGGTTGCGGCACTGCCCGCGCTTCGGCACGATCGCCCGATACGCGATCTCGTAGGGCTTGACCGGCACCTGCATGTCGCCCTCGTTGACGACGCCGCCTTCGGGCGTGGGAATCCGCTGCACGTGGTGCGAGTCGGAGTTGTACGAACCCATGCCGATCGAGTCGGGTTTCGTGCGGTCGGTCTGCAGGTCGGCCTGGCGCATCACGTATTCACCCACCATGCGGCGGGCCTCGCGGATGTACAACTGGTACGGCCAGTGGTCGTTGTCCACGAACTCATCCCTGGCCAGGCCCCATTTGTTCAACTCGTCCTGGATCTGCCTGGGCACGCTCGGGTCGTTGGCCAGGAAGTACAGGAACCCCTGCACGTAGCTGACGTGATCGTCCCAGATCGCCCGCCGCCGGGCGTAGTCGGCGTCGGGGTAGTCCCAACTGCCGCCGATGTGATCGGTGCTGAATGCCCCGTTGTTGTTCACGTCGGTCTTGCCGTTGGGCATCATGACGATGTGGATGACCTTGTCGAGCGTCAGATCCGGGGCCGCTCGCAGATAACGCTTCAGCAACTCGTACCGCTGGGGGTCGTAGTCGGCCGGCCTGGGGAACGGCACCTGGTTGTCCTTGCGGTTGCACATGCAGATGCGGAAGTTGTAGGCCTGCACCTTTCTGTCCGCCTGGCCGACCTGGCCCGCCTCGCCGCCGTACACGCACGGCAGCAACTTGCCCTCGGCGTCCCGCGGCGAGACCTTCACCTTGAACTGGTGGTACTCGCAGGTTTCGCGTCGGCCGGCGAGCGACTCGCCATACTGGTCCATGCCCTCCCGGCCGATGGTGTACGAGACGCCGGCCCGGGTCATGAGGTCGCCCTCGTAGGAGCAGTCGACGAACACTTTGCCGAGGTATTCCTCGCCATTGTCCATCTTGACGCTGGTCAAACGTGGCGCGATTCCGCCGGTACCGAGGCTACCCGTCGCTTGCGCTGCCGTGCCGGTACCGGGACTTCCCGTCGCTTGCGCTCCGGGCTCTGAGGGCGCAGGGGTTGTGAGCTGCGCGCGGGGTTCGGTTCGCATGATCGAGGCGAGACGGCGGCCGAACAACACCTTGACCTTCGCGTCCTTGAGCCAGTCGTTGAATACCCGCTCGGCCACGTGCGGCTCGAAACGCCACGAGATCGGCTCGCTGTAGTGCTTGCCGACCCGCTCGAAGAACTCGCGCGACATCCCGCCGATGACCGCCTTGCGGCCGAAGTCCGTCGCCCCCAGCCCGCCGGTGACCATGCCGCCCACGTGGCGGCCGGGCTCGAGCAGCACGACCGACGCACCCTCGTTCGCGGCCGCGATGGCCGTGATGACACCACCGGCCGTCCCGCCGTAAACGACCACGTCATACTCCTCGGCGGCCAACGCCGCCGTCGCGAGGATCGTCATGGCGGTACACATCAGTCGCATCGGCAAGTCTCCTCGGCCGCTGCCCTCAGCGCGGCAACAGGACCGGCTCGGCGAACTCACCCGTCATCGTCTCCGGCAGAACCCACACCTTGTCGCAGGCCCGGTTCGTGATATACAGGTGTGACGGTGACAGTTTGAACGCATCGCCATCGGCCCACAACGCGTAGAAATCAGGGTGGGCGTCGATCGGCCGGCGGGCGTAACTGTGGTTGTACTTGCTGCCCCTCGTGATCGTGGCAACCTTCGTCCAGGTCCGGCCCTCGTCGCGGCTGATCCAGGCCGCCATCTCGCCGCCGGTGCCGTACCGCTGCGGACCCGGCTCGTTCGGGCCGATGATCCGCCACGCGCCGTCATCCTCGACGCACAGCGAACCCATGTCGTAGTTGTGGTCGGAGCGGATACCGGTGTCGTGGATGCCCCACTGCGTGCCCGTCCAGCGGGCGACGGTCCAGACGCGTGGATCGTTTTTCGGCCCGGGCTCGGAGCCGTCGCTGACGATGTATTGGACGATCGGCCGGCCCTGGGCGTCGAAATTGACGTCGTTGATGTAGACCAACTTCCGGTCGGCGGCGTAATCGTGCACCAGCGCGGGGTTCGAGGGCGAGTCCAACGGCAGACTCGGCAAGCTGCCGTCCAGTGTCTGCCACGTCTTGCCGAAGTCCCGGGTCTGAACGACGTACAGGTTCGTGCGCTTGTCCACGCTGCCGCCGGGATGCCAGTTGAACGCGCTGACGATCAGGTCGCCGCGGCGCTGCGTCACCTGATAATGACCGCCGAAACCCGCCAGTTTCCGGTCGTCGGCCCAAGTCATTCCGTCGGAGCTGGTCTCCCAGTACAGCTCTCGGCCCTTGGTGTACTTGGTGAACAGATGGAGAAAGCCCCGGCCGGGCACGAACCAGGGCTGCGGGTACGTGATCTCCTCGGTGCCGACGTGCACGAAGGCGTCCACGCTGTGGGGTTCGCGGCTGCGGTACTTGAAGCCTGGTCGATGTCGGCCGCGGCCGCTGATGAACACCCAGACGTAGCCCTTGTCGTCCAGGCAGATGCTGCCGTTGTCATGCGGGTCGTTGACGCCCTTCTTGTCGAACACGATGGTGGGCCGCGGCACCACATGTTTCTTATGGTCGTAGTACGCGGCCATGATGAGCAGGTGCCGCTGGTCCTTGATCGTGCCGCCGTACACGAAGAAGGTCTTGTTGGCCTTGGCCGAGTAGATGGCGATCGGCTCGTGGTTGGCGGTATACGTCCCCAGCCCGCCGGAATACTTGTCGCCGTACTCCGACTGGTATTGGCCGAGGGTGAACCAGATGCCGCGGTAGCCGTCAGCCTTGGTGTCGGTCTCCCGCGGGGCCACCGATTTCTCCGGCCGCGTGGTCCACGGGGCCGGCGGAGGCTGCGGTTCGGCCGCGAATGACCCGCCGCCGAGCCACGCCAACGCCGTCCATCCGATGGCTACGGTGCGAAACGTGTTCCGTCGGCGCATTCCTCATGGTCTCCCGGGATTGCCCGCCCAAACGTGCGGATGGCCTCACCCGCCGGCCAATGCTACAATGCCCGCCACCGCATGGGAAGCGCGCAGACAACCCAGACCAATCTGCTCAGCGCGGTCAAGGACAGCCAAAACCGCGAGGCGTGGGGGCAGTTCTACCGCATCTACGCCCCGATGCTGCGCAATTTCGGGCGGCGGCTGGGCGTGAGCGAGGTCGATCTCGACGACCTGACGCAGGAGGTGCTGATGATCGCCCACCGGTCGCTGCGGGACCATGTGTACGACCCGGCGAAGGGGCGGTTCCGCATGTGGTTGTTCGGCATCGCCCGGCGGCAGGCCCTGGCCGTGCTGCGGGCCCGCGGCCGGCGGACGCGGGTGCAGCACGTGCCCCAGGCCGACGGCGTCGACCTGCTGGCCCAGATCGAAGACCCCCGCACCGACCAGACGATGCAGGAGATCTGGCAGCAGGAGTGGCGATACGCCCTGCTCGACGAGGCCCTGCGGCAAATCCGCCCCGACGTGGGCGAGAACGAGTACCATGCGTTCGTGCTGTACGCGGTGGATCGCAAGCCCGTGCAGGCCGTGGCCGACCAGCTCGGGATCTCGCCATCGAGCGTGTACGTGTACAAGGCTCGGGTGCTGGGGGCGATCCAGAAGTGGGTTGAGCAGTTTGAGGAGGCGGGATGAGGCGACGGGCGGCTTGGGGCTTGAGGCTTGAGGGTTGAGGGTTGAGGGTTGTGGGTTGTGGGTTGTGGGTTGAGTTCGGCGGGCGGGCGAACGTGAAAACCCATGGACGACGACACGCTACCCATTTCAGAGCACCAGCAACCTGACGGCACGGTGATCGCCGGGCCGACGGGCGATACCGGGCCCACGCCGGCCGGGGACCCGGCGCCGTCGGCCGAGGCGGGCTCGACCGACCGGCTGCTGGAGGACCTTCGAGTCGTGTTCGACCGGCAGACCGCGGCGGGAACGTCGCCGATCGACGGACCGGACGAACTCATCGGCCAGCAGATCGACCGGTACCTGGTCAAAAAGCTGCTCGGCGAAGGCGGCATGGCCCGCGTTTACCTGGCCGTCGACACTCAGAGCGACAGCAAGGTCGCCATGAAAACGCTCAAGCCGCAGTACCGGGCCGACCACAACATGAGCACCCGGTTCGAGCGCGAGGCCCGCAGCATGAGCCGCCTCCAGCACGAGCACGTCGTGCGGGTGCTCGATTTCCCGAGCCACGGCCCGGGGCGGGCCATCGTGATGGAGTATGCCCCCGGCGGCAGCCTGCGCGACCGGCTGATGGCGGCCAAGTCCACCCGCCGGCCGATCCCGATCGACGAGGCCGTCGATCTCGTCCGCCAGGCAGCCGCCGGATGCGCCGCCGCCCACGCCATCGGCATCGTCCATCGGGACCTCAAGCCGTCGAACCTGCTGTTCGACACGGACGGCCGGATCAAGGTGGCGGACTTCGGGACCATCATGGTCGTCGAGGGCACGACCTGGCTGACCGGGGTGGGCCAGCAGATCGGTACGCCCGGGTACATGAGCCCCGAACAGTGCCGCGGCGAGCGGGTGACGGCCGCCAGCGACGTGTACTCGCTCGGCGTCACCCTCTTTGAGCTGCTGACCAGCCAGTTGCCGTTCGAGGTCGAGGAGGCCAGCCCCTTCGCGATGATGCTCAAGCACATCTCCGAGCCGATTCCCGACCCGCGGACCCTGCGGAGCGACGTCCCCGACGGGCTGGCAACGGTGGTGTTCCGATGTCTGGCCAAGCATCCGGGCGACCGCTATCCCAACGCGGGCGACCTCGCCCAGGCCTTGCTGGACTACCCGCGAGCCGCCGCCAGGACGGCCGAAGCGGCCACGCCCCACGAACACGGCTGGCGGGTCGACGTGGCGGCGGTCAAGAAGCAGTTGCAGGTCCTGCCCCAGCGGGCGATCGTCTGCTGGGCCTGTCGCTGCGCCCGGCGGGTGCAGCACTTGCGGGACCCGGACCCGCGTGTCGAGCGAGCCCTGGCGATGGCCGAAGCCGTCTACCACGAAGAGGACGAGCCCGAATCGCCCCACTCGGCGTCGCGGGCCCTGTCGCGCATCCGGAACCTGCGGGCGGCCTCGCTCAAGGCCGCCTATGTCGAGGATGGCGTTTACCCCACCCAAGCCGCGATGGAGGCCACGCGGGCCGCCGCCGCCGCCGCCGCCAGCGCCGCCGCCCTGTGCGTGGCCGACACCGCCGCCGATGCCGCGTTCGCCGCCCGCAGTGCGCTCGCCGCCCTCAAGCTGGCTAGCGAGCCGGTCAAGCCGTTCTGGGAAGCCGCCCTCAACGACTACCACAAGCTGGTCAACGCCCGTCTCGGCCGCGAGGGCACCATGGGCAAGGCCGTACCACGCGACCTGTTCCCCGACTGAGTGGGAACGCGGAATGGCCCGTTCGACCCAGCCCGATTCTACCCGCACGAAGCGCGATTCAACCAGCACGAAGCACGATTTAACCAGCACGAAGCACGATTTAACCAGCACGAAGCACGATTTAACCAGCACGAAGCACGATTTAAC
>JACQVT010000082.1 GCA_016209665.1 Planctomycetota bacterium
GCCGTTGAAGGCGATCCCGGGCCGGTCGAGCAGGTATTCCGACGGCCCCGCGGTAGAACCATCAACCCTTCAACTTCGCCAGCACGCCCGCCAGCGTGCGCCCCAGCCCCTCGACCGATTCCCGCTGCCCGGGGTCCTTGAGGCTGCCGGCCTCGTCGAACGCCTCGTTGGCCTTGGGCACGGCGACCTGGTCGGGCAGGACGATCACCTTGATGTTTCCCAGGATGGCCCGCAGGTGCACCAGCCCCCGCAGCCCGCCCAGCGCCCCCGGCGACGCCGCCATGATCGCCGCCACCTTGCCCGCAAACGCGACCAGCGGCCGCTCGTCGGGCGTCTCCCGCCGCGACATCCAGTCGATCGCGTTCTTCAGCACGCCGGAGATCGAGCTGTTGTACTCGGGACTCGCGATCAACAGTCCGTCGTGCTGGCTCATCAGCTCCTTGAGCCGCCGGGCGTTGGCCGGCATGCCTTCCGCTGCCTCCAGGTCCAGATCAAACAGTGGGAGCGGCAGGTCGCGCAGGTCGAGATACGTCACCTCCGCGCCCGCCGCCCGGGCCCCGGCCGCCGCGACCTTGACCAGCTTCTTGTTGTAACTGTCCCGCCGCGTGCTCCCGGCGAAGGCGAGAATCCGCGGTTGGTACGCCACGTCGGGCAACCTCCCTCTACTCAGAACCCCAAGCCCCGGCGCGGGGTTGCTGCGAACACGTCGGCCCCTACGTTCTCGGGGGCAAGCCGTCGCTTGCGCTCCGGGCTCTGTGCCGCGCTGGCGATCGTCCTCCGGCTCGCCGTCATACTTTCACGTGCGGCGTGCGGGCGGCCATGGTGCCGTCGGGCAGGGGCTCCAGCACGTAGTCGGCGAACAGATTGGGGGCGGCATTGCGGACGACGCGGAGAACCTCGGCCGCCACCTTGCGGATCTCCACCTCGGCGTGCTCGTTGCATCGCAGCTCGATGAAGTGCCGCAGGGCCCGGGCGTTGGCGGTCACGAAGATTTTCGTCTCGGTGGCGTTCGGCAGGATCGACCGCGCCGCCTGCCGGGCCAGCTTCCGCCGCAGCGTCTTGTCGGTTACGTCCGTGAACCTGCCCATCAGCCCATCGACGAGCTGGCAGTAGGCCTCGTGGCACGTCTCGACCGCCCGCAGCCAGGTCTCGTGCAGCCCAGGATCGTCGGCGATGCAGTCCGGCTCCACGTAGTCCGCCGTCGACTCGTCCACGTACCGCTGCGAGAGCTGCGAGTAGCCGAACCCCGCCCGGTGCCGCACCAGCTCGTGCGTGAAGCTCCGCGACACGCCGGTGATGATCAGGTTGAACACCGCGTGCTCGATCACGCTGCCGTGCCCGACCTCCATGATGTGGCGGATGTAGGCGCTGTTGCCTCCCGGCCGCGGCTTGGCGAAGCTCATGTAGCAGACCCGGCCCGCGATCTCGCACAGTTTCTCGCCCGCCACCTCGGTGTCCGTCGTCCAGTGCGACACGTGGTGGTCCGCGAGGAACCGATCGACCTGGGCCTCGTTGATGGTCTGCACCCCGACCAGGTAAACGGTTGGATCGCGTACGATGTTCACGTGGTCATGACCCTCCCTAGTCCCCGCGGGGGCGGCCCACCCCGCGTGCCCACTCATAGCCTGTCCCCAAAGCCCTGTGGGAGCGGCTTCCCCCTCGGGTCTGAGCCTCGGGGACGAAGACTGCCGGTCCGAATTCAGGGTCTTGGCCTGCGCTCTTATAGCCCCCGGCTGCGATGATTGCCACCCGCCGACCTCCACCGGTCCCGTCGCCCCTGTGAAAACCCGCGGCCGGCCGACGGCCGACCGATCTATCACCGCGCGTTTGAGTTGCGCTCGGGTCCTGGTATCCTGTCCTGCGACCGTGCGAGTAGATGCCCGGGAGACAGACCGCGGGTTAAGGAGACGCCGAGATGTCCATCAGCCCCGATGAGTTCAAAAACACGGTTACCGTCTCCGACGGCGCCTGGGGGACGGAACTCGACAAGGTCGGCTGCCCCGCCGGTTACTGCCGCGAGGAGTGGAACCTGTCGCAGCCCGACGTTGTCCGCAAGGTGGCGACGGCCTACGTCCAGGCCGGGGCCCGGATCATCCTGACCAACACCTTCGGGGCCAACCGCATCACCCTCCGCAAGCACCAGCAGGACGCCCAGGCCCGCCAGATCAATCGGGCCGGCGCCCGCATCAGCAAGGACGCCGCCGCCGGGCGGGCCCTCGTCTTCGGTTCCATCGGCCCTTCCGGCAAGATGGTCCTCACC
>JACQVT010000407.1 GCA_016209665.1 Planctomycetota bacterium
GAGCGAGCAACGGCAGCAGCAGGCCAAACCGAGACCGGCGGACCCGCGCGGACCTCAGGCAGGTACTCGTGGACATGCGAGTGTTCTCCCACTTTTCCGCTTTCTCACTTTTCCCCTCGGTCACTCGCCCATCTCCGCACGTGGTACTCGTCGATCAGCAGGCCCGATTCGCCGATCTGCCGCAGCACGATGATGTCCGGGGCCAGGTCGGCCAGCGTGAAGCTGTGCTGCCGATCGTTCCATACCGCGATCGTATCCGGCATCGGCAGGCGGACCTCGGCGAGATTCGCCCCGCCCGCCCCCGTCGTGACGTACACCGTCCCCTCACCCGGCTCCGCGATCCGCCCGTCGCGGATCGGGTGCGTCCGTTCGAACATGTGGTTGTGCCCGCACAGCACCAGTTCGACGCCGTGACGCTCCATCACCGGCACGATCGTCCGCAGCAACTTCACCGCCGGGGGGTATCTGCCTTGCGTGTACACCGGCTCGTGGAAGAACACGATCTTCCACCGATCGCCCGCCGCCCGCAGCACCTCGTCCAGCCACGGCGCCGCTACGTCGCGGAAGAACCACTCGTCGTTGTTGCTGTCGATGGCCACGAACCGGGCGTCGGCGTAATCGAACCAGTAATTGCGTTCCGGCGGCTGGCCTGCCGGTCCGTTCGGCGGAAACACGAACGCCTCCGCCACCGGGTCGACGCCCTTGAGCTTGTATTCGTGGTTGCCCAGGCAGGCGTACATCGGGATTTCAGCCAGCATCCGTCCGTAGGGCCGGAAGAACTTGTTCGGGAACCCTTCGATCCGCCCCCGCGGGTAGATCAGGTCCCCCGTGTGCAGGAGGAAGTCCGGCCGGTATTGCTCCATCACCCGGGCCAGCCGATACTGCGACCACCCGCCCGTGCCGCTATCGCCGAACGCCACGAATCGCAGCGCCCGCGGGCCCGGCGGCGCCGTCCGCACCGCGTGCCGGGCGAGCGGTTGTCCCCCGCAGCGGATCTCGTATTCGTAAGTCCGCCCCGGCTCCATACCCGCGAACGTCGCGATGAACCGCCCGCCGCCCTGCGCGCTGACCCAGCCGCTGCTCAGCCCAGGCCCGTCAACGGGGCCGGATGGGTTCTCCGGGTCCCGGCCGCGCAACGTCACCTCCACTGCCCGGTCCGGATGCACCTGTCCGAACAGTGCGAACCCGTCCGTGGTCACCTGCTGTACCATCGGCCCGAGCACGATCACCGGCCGGCGGCGGTAGTCCCACCCGACCCACGCAGTTGCGATCGCCGTCGCGGCGACTGCGACGACGACGGCATTGCGGCGTGGATGTCTGGTTCGGATCATCTCCAACCGGGTTTCCGAAACCGGGAATGCAGCGAGCCGCGGGTCCGCCAGGGGCGAGATTCGCCGTGGCGAACTTCAGCCCGCGCGGATCCCCGGCTCGACACACCGTCGCTTCGCACGGTTCGCGCCCCTTCTACCGTTGCGCCAGCACCTGTTCGAGCATCCTGACCAGGTTGCGGGCGGTCTCCTGCTCGGCCGTCCACGTGCCGACGAGGTAGCGGCCCCTGGGCGAGCCCAGCAGCGTGGTCTGGTCCAGCCCGCCGGTAGCGTCCTTGATCGCCTGCCGGTATCGTTCGTTCGCGGCCTTGGCCGCGTCGTCGGTGGGGTACTCGGCCAGCCAGATGACCAGTGGCGCCGACTCCCTCGTCTGCCGGACCGACACGATGGATAGCACCGCCTCCCCGGTCAGGCCCAGCCGGGCGTTCAGTTCCGCCCCGTTCAACCGCCGCAGCGTCGGATGGTCCAGCCCCCGAAGCAACGCCGCCGTGCGGACCAGCCACAGGTCACACTGTTCCGGATTCACGTCCCGGACCGCCTGGGCCAGCAGAGGAGGGTCCGCCGCCGGCACGCTGAAGACCGTTCGTCCCGCGAGCCGCTCGCAGCTCTTCGCGCCGGCCTCCTCATCACCCAGCACGCAGTACAACTGCAAGAGCACCCGCCCCTGGCACGCGGACACCACCAGTTGGTTCTCACGCTTGGCGCTCGCCAGCAGGCTGCCGTCATCCCGGGCCGTGCACCCCGCGTGAGGCACCAGAATGCTGTACGCCCCCAGCGCATCCGTCGGCGTGCTCGCTTCGACGAGCACCGCTTGCGCGGTTGCGTATGGCGACTGGTACGCACACCGCGCGACCCGTTCGACGTGAAACGCGCCCAGCACGCGGGCCAGCTCCTCGTCGTCCACCAGGCTCTTCATCTGCCCCGCGGGCGCAACCCGCACCGGCTCCGTCTTGATCCAATCCTGCACCTCGGAGCTGCGCGGCAGGGCCCTTGGGGCGGCCGGGTCGTCCCGGCTGTCCGCCGACCGCGGCGTCATCGGCTCGATCGGCTCATCCGGCGCCGTCGCCGTCCCGTCGTCCGCCACGCTTGTGCTTGGTCCGGCCACCCGCTGCTTCTCGCACGCCATCGCCAGTGCGATTCCGCACCCGACCATGACCCCCAGCGCCCGCTCTGTCCGCCGCGTGGTTGCTCGCCGCATGCCCAGTCTCGCCATTCGCCGCTGCTGCTCGATGGTCCTGAAACACCAGGTCTCTTGTCCTCAGGTCGAACGATTGTACCGGTCCTTCCACGAACGGTCGAGCGGCTCCTGCCGTGTCGCATCAGGATGGGTGCGTGACAGTCTGGGCGGCGACACCGACGTGGGCTTTTCAGAGCCCCCAGCGCCAGCGACGGGTAGACACGACCC
>JACQVT010000408.1 GCA_016209665.1 Planctomycetota bacterium
GCCCAGGTAGCTGAAGATCCAATCCCGCCCCGGTTTTTCCCCACCCCGCAAGATGCAGGCGAAGCTCTGCCCGTCAATCGGCAGGTCTTTGGGGATCGTAGCCCCTGTCCATTCAGCCAGCGTCGGGAAGAAATCGGAGAAGTCCACCAGCTCCCGCGACACGACGCCCGACTTGACTCGGCCGGGACAGTTGGCGATCAAGGGAACGCGGACGCCCAGCTCCGTCACCGTCCCTTTGCCTGACTTGCCCGTCCCGTTGTCGCCCGTGAACAACACGATGGTGTTCTTGCGAAGCCCCAGGTCATCGAGAGCCTGTATCAGCCGCCCCATCACGTGGTCCAGATACTCCAGGTTCGCCTGGAACCCGCCCTCGGTTTTCTGGCCCGGATGCTCGGGGGCGGGCGTCGGGTCCCACGGCGAATGCGTCAGGCAGGCCGGGTAATACGCGAAGAACGGCCGGTCTTTGTTCTTCCGCATGAAGTCGATCACCCAGCCGCTGTAAACGTCGGGGCCGTACTGCTCCGGCGTCGTCGGCAGGTGCTTGCCGTCCTGAATGACCGCCGGATGCCAGTACCGCTGCCGGGGCGTGCCCTCGAACTTCGCGTCCGCCGGCAACTGTTCCCAGGCCCATACGCAGTACGCGTCGAACCCGCTGTCCAGGATCATCCGCGGCTGCTGTTGGATGTAGTTGAGCTGCCACTTGCCCGCCAGCCCCGTCGCGTAGCCGCGCGATTTCAACAGGTCGCCGAACGTATAGATCTCGGCGCCCAGGTACGTCGGCGCCGCCACCCGCCCGATGAAGTTGTACCAGCCGGTGTGAAACCCATACCGCCCGGTCATGATTTCGACCCGCGACGGCGAACAGAGCGGTGTCGCCCAGCACGTCTCGAACCGCACGCCGCCCGCCGCCAGCCGGTCCAGGTTGGGCGTGCGGTGCCGGCTGTGGCCGTAACAACCCAGCTCCTTGGCCCCCAGGTCGTCGGCCATCACCAGCAGCACGTTCGGCGGCCGATCCGCCGACGGCTCGGCCGCCAGCACGTGGCAACACAGAACCAGCGTGGTCAGCACGATATTGTCGGGGAGGGCTCTCATGTCAACAACATCGGCTTCACCGCCGTGCAGCCCCGAGTCCCGCGCCGGTAGGCTGCTCCTCAAAACCTGCACCCAAACAGAATTCGACCGCCAGACACTCCCCCCACCCCGGCGCGCCGGCAGCCTCACCAGGCCGAGTGCCCCAATCGATTGTTCTCAGGGATCCAACGGCCCCGGATACGTGCCGACCTCATGGGGCGACACGCGAACCTTGGGCAAGTACCGCCAATTCGGGAGCTGCTCGCCACCGTCGTAGAGGGGATTCCCCAGGATCCGCTGAACGGGAGCGCCGTGCCCGTCCGCGAACGTCAGGTTCAAGCGGTTCCGGCGATGCCGCTCGGGGCGGAGTTTCAGGCGGTAACTCCGGTCCACGTACTCCAGCAACGGCCCACGGACCCGGATTCCCGCCGCCGGGTCGCCCGTGCCGAACAGCGTCGGGGCGCCGGCCTGGTTGAGCAGATCCGCGTTCTTGAATCCCACGCCGGCGTCCGCCAACACCACCACTTCCGAGGGACGCACGACCTTGTCGATCCAGCCGCGCAGAGCAGCCTTCGCGCCCGGGCTCCCCGATTTCGACCCATTGCTCCATACACCGCGCCCCGCCGGCGGAGCCAGACTCGTCCCCACGATGTCGACGTTGATGCCGTACGAGAGATAACCAAAGACATACTTGGCGGGCTCGTCGGCACCCGTGCTCGATGGCAACCCAAAGGTATTGATCGGGTACTCGTCCGCCGGGCAAGACAAAACCTCCGTGAACTTGCGAATCGCCGGGTTGTCCTTCTTGGCCCGGTCCGGACCCACCACGCCCCAGTCCACGTTCTTCCTGAGCGATCGGGAACCCGCCTCGCGAGCCAGGACGACCGGCCAACCCAATAAGTTCGGTGTGGGAGTCGATGTGCCGGATTCGTACGCATACAGCGTTCGGCCGGAATCACCCAAGCTGCTCAGGTCGAATGAGCCGGTCGGGTTATTATTGGTGTTCGTCGGTGATATGTTGGCCACCACCTGAAACCGACTCCGGTGTGCGGCGGCAAACGTGTTGATCCCCGTCCCCATGTCGCGGGTATTCGCGAGACATTTGGCGCTGCGTGCCTGATCCCGGGCCTCGGTCAACGCGGGGATCAGGATCGCGATCAACACGGCGATGATCGCCACCACCACCAGCACTTCGATCAGCGTGAAACCCGTCCGGACGCCGGACACCCGGCCGCGAAGTTCGGCCGGTGGCCTCATCCCCCGCTGCCCCCGAGGAGACGACATGCCGAAATGGACGTCATCAGCAACCATCGATCGCTTCCTTGCCGGGATCCGCCACCTGCCGGACATACAGCCTCAACCAACGGATCTCACGGATACGGTGCCGGATACCTGCCCACTCCGTAGGGGGAGACGCGGGCCTTGGGCAGGTATTGCCACGCGGGAATGAGCGGGTACTTGCCCGACGAATCCTCCACGCCCGATGGGTTCAGCGGGTTTCCCCGGATCCGGTTGGCGAGGCCGCCGTGCCCGTCGACGAACGTGATGTTCAGCCGGCCTCCGCCATACTTGTCGTGCGACAGAGTTCCCCGGTGCCGGTCGGCCCGGAATTTCGCCTTGAACGCCGTATCCACGAATTCCAGGAACGGCCCTCGCGGGGCCTGCCCGGAGTTCCCGCCGGTCCCGAAACGCGTCGGCGCCCCCGGCTGTGGCAGAGCGTAGGAGTTGTTGTCGGCAACGCCGGCGTCAGTCAATGCCACCACTTCGGACGGCCGAATCGCCTTGCCCAAGCGCCCTCCGAGCGGGTTACCCCCCTCGCCCGGCAGGCCCCTGCTGCCGTCCTTCCACACCCCGCCCGTCCCCACGGTCACAAGGTCCATGTTAATGCCGTAGGACAGATACCCGAAGATGTAATCCTTCGTAGCGTCAATTCCCGTGCTCGAAGGCGTTCCGAACGTGTTGATCTTCCATTTGTCGGCAGGACAGGTCAGGATGTCGCTGAACTTGCGGATCCTGCCCCAGTTGGCGTAGACGTTCGCAGCCCCCACACCGGCAACCACCCCCCAATCAAGGTTCTGGTGCAGCGACTTGACGCCGGCCTCCCGCAGAAGGACCAGCGGCCAGCCCAGCAGGTTGGGGATCGACTTGCCCGTCCCCGATTCGTAGGCGAAGATGCTCCGGCCGGTGTCTTCAATGGCGGCCAGATCCATGCTGCTCGTCACGTTGCCGATGACCTGAAACCGGTCCTTGTGGGCCGTGGCGAACGTATTCATCCCCGTGCCCATGTCCCGAGCATTCGCCAGGCATTTCGTGCAGCGGGCTGCGTCCTTGGCCGCGAGCAGCGAGGGCACGAGAATCGCGATCAACAGGGCGATGATCGCCACCACCACCAGCACTTCGATCAGCGTGAAACCCCGTTGGCCGCCGACACCGCCCGCCGAGCCGAACGATCTACTGGGACGAGAACCATGCGCTCGAAGCGAACGCGCGAACTCACGGACGCGGTTTGTTGACATGGGGCGACCTCCGTGCTGACTCGACAAACCGATCTGAGACCACCCGCGCGGCCGGCAACGAGTTGCCCAGGGAGCCCGCACCGCGCCCATGATGGCCTCCCTGCATCTTATCGGCGATTCCACCCCAATGCAAGCGTTATGACAAAACGCTGTTATGCCCGCGACGAGAGTCGCTAACCTGCACGCCCATGATTATATCATTTGAATCGGGCGGCACTTACGCCAACAGCTTCGCCGAGCCGGGCGAGGCCGCCTCTTGTGGGCACATAACGGCGCGATTATGCTGTCGGCCTGGCACCCCGCCCCACTGCGGCAGGGTCTGTTGAATGCGGCCTCCGGGAGAACTGTCATGGCGACCCGCACCACCCGCCGCCGGTTCTTGCGCCAGTGCCACAAAGCGGCCGCCCTCGGGGCCGCAGTCATGGCGGGGCCCTCGGCACGCGCCGCCGGCCTCGGAGCCAACGAGCGGGTCCGCCTAGCGTTCATCGGCTGCGGCATCCGGCACAAGCGCCAGATTGCCGCCTTCATGGAGGCCCCGCACGCCCGCGTGGTCGCCGTCTGCGACGTGAACCGCATCCGGGCCGAACGGGCTCGCCAGCTCGTCGAGGATGCCGGCGGCGGCAGGCCCGATATGGAAGGCGACTTCCGCCGCCTGCTCGACCGCCGGGACATCGACGCCGTCATCGTCGCCACGCCCGAGCACTGGAAGTGCCTTATCACCGTGATGGCCTGCCGGGCCGGCAAGGAGGTCTACGTCGAAAAACCTCTCGCCCTGACCATCGCCGAGGGCCGCACCATCGTCCAGGCCGCCCGCGAGCACAAGCGGGTCGTGATGATCGGCACCCAGCAGCGGAGCATGGAGTCCTATCACCAGGCCGTCGAGTTCGTGCAGTCGGGCCAGCTCGGCCGTGTCAGCACGGTCCGATCGTGGACGTTCGAGAACCGCGGCTCCGAGGGTTACGGCAACCCGCCCGACGGCAAGGCTCCGCCCGAACTCGACTGGGACCTATGGCTCGGCCCAGCGCCGGCCGTGCCGTTCAACCCCAATCGGTTCAGCCAGTTCCACTTCTTCTGGGACTACGGCGGCGGATGGCAATGCGACTGGGGCGTCCACTTGTTCGATGTGGTCCACTGGGCGATGAAGGTCGACCACCCCCTTTCCGCCGTCGGCGTCGGTGGCAAGTTCGCCTGCCGCGACAACACCGAACACCCCGACACGTTCGAGGCCGTCTTCGAGTATCCCGGCTTCGTCTCGCTCTACTCCTACCGCCACGGCAACGACCGCGAGTACGAGGACATGTGGTACGGCAACGCGTTCTTCGGCGACAAGGGCACGCTCGTCGTCAATCGCGACGGCTGGCGGGTCATCCCCCAGCCGATTAACACCCACGACGCCAAGGGCGCGGGCGGCTTCAAGATGCCCGCCGTCACCAAGCCCGGTACGCCCGTCGAGGGTCCCCACCAGCAGCACTTCGTGGAACTCGTCCGCGCCGGCAGGCAGCCCGACGTGGGCGACGTCGAGACCGGCCATCGCTCGACCATTCCCGGGCACCTCGCCAACATCTCGTTCCGCGTCGGCCGCAAGGTCTACTGGGACCCCGCCGCCGAGCGCATCAAATCCGACGACGAAGCCAACAACCTCCTCACCCGCCCCTACCGCGCCCCCTGGCACCTGTGACGGCGGGCATGCCGACCACGACCGGAGGGAGTCCTGCCCCGCGCCCGGATCACCTGAACCCAGGCCTTGCGTTGCTACGAAACGGACGCCGGTCTCCTCTCGAGACTAACGGCAAGCCGTCGAAGCGACCGACGGCTTGGAAACCCGGCGCCGCGTTAGCGGGCGCGACGATAGCGAAGGCAGCCCCAGAGCAGAACCGGGACTGCCGCCTCGCGCAGCGTGATCGGGATCGCAGCCGCCCTCCCACGTCGAAACATGAGGGCGGGTGACACCACCCGGCCGGACCGGTGTGACGGTGAGGACCCCGCCGCGAGGCGAAGCCGACTCCGCCGCCGTCGCGTGGCCGTCCGAGAGAATGTGTTCTCACGGATCAATCTCCGACGAATGACGGACCTATAATAAAATAAGTCGGAAAGGGTGGCCCGGGCTTTGTGTGTTCGGTCGCGTGAGTATCGAACGCCCAAGAGCGGCCGGGCGTCACATCTCCCCAGGATTTCGGCGGAGCCGGGGTTCCGGCCCCAGAAGGTTTACAAGTCCCATGTCCCCCTGAACTCAAGCGAGGGTACCCCAATGACGTGGTTGCTGCGCGGTCTGCCGATCGCAATCTCGCTCGCCGTGCAGGTTCTGCCTGCGC
>JACQVT010000420.1 GCA_016209665.1 Planctomycetota bacterium
ACCGGCCTCGGCATTGACGGGGAAGCGAATCTCCAGCGGCAGGCGGAACTCCTGGCCGGGCTGCAAGGCGAAGGTGGCCCGCGACGGGCGGATGTCCCAGTTCTCCGGCCCGACGATCCGCAGGGTGCCGCTGATCGGCTCGCGGTAGGTGTTGGTGAAGACCTGGTCGCGCGTATCCGTCGAGAAGCTGGCCTCCACGAGCGAGGGGGACAAGCGGAACCGCCGGCGAAACTCCATCAGCCAGGTCGGCGTGTTCACGACGAACGACGGCGTGGGGCCGACGCGCAGCACCTGCCGATCGCCCACGGTCTCGATGCGCGTGCGGCGGCCCCAGACGTCCACCTGCTCGGCGTCCTCGCCGAGGTAGAGAACATGGTCGCGGCCTTCGGGCGGGGCGTAGTCGTCCCAGACGAACAGGACGGCCTCGCCGTTGCGGTCGAACACCAGGCACTCGGCCTGCCCGTCGATGTTGGTGCGCGAGACGGGCACGGTGTTGCCCAGCAGGTCGGCCACGGTCCGCAGGATGAGGTACTCCTCGCGGGGGTTGACCTGGGTGGTCGCCAAGTCGGCCTGCACGTCCCACGGAGCGGCCACGAAGACCGCGCCGGGATTGAGGAAGTAGGTGCCCGCCAGTCGGCGGGCGTAGTCGGCCAGGCGCACCGGGCGCGGGTAGTCGGCCTCGCCGAGCGAATCCAGCGTGATCCAGGTACGACTAGAAACGGGAAACTCGAAACTAGAAACTAGAGGCCGTCTCCTGTTTCCTGTCTCCTGCCCCGGGCCCCGGGCCTTGTTGTCCATCAGCGGGCCCACGTGCCGGGGGATCTCGTCCGCGGTGACCGAGGCCGGAACGCGGACCGACCGGTAGTCTCCGAAGGCCTCGGTCGCGGGCGGATAGAGCGTGGAGGTGGGGGCGGCCAGCATCGGCTCGCTCATCAGCGGCGCCATCTCGTGCCGGAGCGTGGCGAGCAGGCGGGGCAGCCGGTGGTCGAGATAGATCGAGTCGTCGCCGTCGGCCCCCACCTGCCAGACGTGGATCAGTCCGGTGTAGCGCGACCACGTGCCGGCGATCAGCGGCTTCCAGGCCAGCGGCGACTCGCTGAGCAGGTCGATCATCGAACGCATCGAGCCCCGGGCCTCGGGACCCGGCAATCGGGATCCGGGAATCGGCAATCGGGAATCGGCAATCGGGAATCGACCGCCGATCGCCGATTCCCGATTCCCGATTCCCGAACCGCGTTCTTGGAGCTTGCCGACGGGGTCGCCGCCGGATTCGACGATCGCCTGAAGGTAGCCGTCGACCGCCTGGGTCACCTCGAAGGTCTCGCCGGTGATCGCCCGTTGTGCGTACCAGACGGGGAGCTTGACCAGTTCGGGCCGCACGCGGCCCAGCAGCGCGCGTTGGCCGGGCAGGGCGGCGGGAGCGATGTCGTCGAGCACGACGCCGAAGCCGCGTCCCGCCGACTGCGGCGGCGAGAAGGCCTCCGGCACTCGGGCAAACCGCAGCGTTCGCCAGACCAGCGGCACGTCCTGCGTGCTCGCCTCGAGCCGCACGTCGTACAGGCCCACCGGCAGGCCGTCGATGACGGCCGGCTCGGGCCCCGATGCGCCGGTGAGGATGGGCACCCCCCGCTCGTCGCTGAACGCGCCATCGGCGGATCGCACGGTGAGCTTGGCCGACAGGTTCAGCCCGTCCGGGTCGGTAATCTCGGGGTACAGAACAACCGGCTCGTTCTCGCCGAAGACATTGCCCGGACTCGCGGATTTCAGGGCGATCCGGGGCAGCCGATAGACGGTGATGTCGTCGAACCAGGCGGTGGCCCGGACGTCTTCGCGCTGGATGCTGTGCGGCGTCGGCGGGCGATGGTCCCACACCCGCTGCTGGGTAAGCCAGACTGCCAGGCCCATGTAGCGGGCGTCGGGCACGTCGCCCAGCATTCCGATCTGGATCGGCCGCCAGGCCGTTGCGGGCTCGTCCCCCGCCAGGGTGGTCGGGGCGGCCGTGCTGCGCCCAAGGGCTACGCCGTGGCGAGTCGAATCGCCCATGCCGCCGACCCTTGACGCGCCGGCGATGCGAAGCGTCGGGCCTTCGGCCCCCGAGCGCAGCTCGCCCGGTGTGTCAAGGGCGACCAGCTCGCTGGTCCGTTCGGTGCCGGCCAGACGGTTCCCGTTGCGGTCGAGGAAGAACACCGTGAGGTAGGCCCGGGCTCCGCTCAGGTGGGCCGTCTTCACCCAGGCCACGACGAGATAGTCGCTGTTCGGCCGAACGGCGATGTCGTTGCCCTCGTATTGGTAGGCCAGCGATCCGCCGTCCAGGTCGAGGCGGAAACTCGGCGCGGAGGCGTGACCCACCTGCGGATCGAATCGCCCTTCCGGTAGGCCGGGAAGCCCTCGGCCCGCAGCGGCCGCCAGTTCGTGGGCACCGTGCCCACGTTGTTGAGCGGGCGTTCGTTGAAGTCGAAGTGCTTGATGATCCGCCGGCCCGAGATGGGCTCGCGAACATCCAGCTTCGCCTCGCTCTCGCCAGGGCGCAGCCCTTGGGCGAAGCCTGGCGGCCGTGACAAGTCCGCGGGCTGCGATGACTGGCCCGGCAGATTCAGCGCCGGCAGCAGCGCCAGGGCCAACGCCGAGCAGACAATCCTGCCCCATGCCGGTGTCGTGACCGCTCCCTTACGGTCGCGGCTCGTGCATCGCCAACGGTCGCGGGGCGTCCGTCGCATACTGGGCATACCTTCTCCCGGCCAAGACGACGCTTGGTTGCTAACCCGCTGTGGCGGGCACTTAAGCCTATGGGTTTATCGGTTGTCCGGCGGGAGCCCATCAGTCCGACGAGTCGCCTGTTGGGGGGCATGACTTGGACCTCTTCTCGAGCCGGCGTCAATCGAAGAAGGCGGGCAGGGATGTCCGCCCCCCAAGAGTTGAACCCACAGGGCGGCGGACCTACCATATCCGTCGTTATGTCCGAGCTTTACGACACGAGACGGTACCTGACGCGGTTCCACGTCCAGCGGCTGCCCAGCCTGTTTACGGACTTTCTGGTCATCGGCAGCGGGGTGGCCGGCCTGCGAGCGGCGATCGAGGCCGCCCGGCACGGCTCGACGCTGCTGGTCACCAAGAGCCGCATCGACGACTCCAACACCGCCTGGGCGCAGGGGGGCATCGCGGCGGTCATGTCGCCGACCGACAACGTGGAGGCCCATATCGAGGACACGCTGCGGGTTGGCTGCGGCCTGTGCGAGCGGCCCGCGGTCGAGCGGCTGATCCGCGAGGGTCCGGGTCGTGTCCGTGAACTGATGGAGTGGGGGGCCATCTTCGACAAGCGCAAGCAGGAGCTGCTGCTGGGGCTGGAGGGGGGCCATTCCGCCCCGCGCATCGTTCATGCCCAGGGCGACGCCACCGGCCGCGAGGTCTCGGATACGCTGGTCCGCGTTGCCCGCGGCACGGACCAGCTTCGGGTGTTCGAGGAGTGTTTCGTCATCGACCTGATTGTCGTGGACGGACGGTGCCGCGGGGCGACCACCTACCATCGGCACTTCGGCCACCAGATTTTCTGGGCCAAGCAGACGATACTGGCCACCGGCGGCTGCGGGCAGATCTACCGCGAGACGACCAACCCCGAGGTGGCCACGGGCGACGGCCACGCGCTCGCCTTCCGGGCCGGGCTGGCGCTTCGGGACATGGAGATGGTGCAGTTTCACCCGACGACGCTGTACGTCGCAGGAGCGACGCGGGCCCTCATCAGCGAGGCGGTCCGCGGCGAGGGGGCTCATCTCGTCGATCGGCACGGCGAGCGGTTCATGCCTCGTTACCATCCCGACGCCGAGTTGGCCCCCCGCGACGTGGTCAGCCGGGCCATCCTGGCCGAGATGGCCAAGCAGGACGCCACCTGCATGTACCTGTCGGTGGCGCACCTGAACATCGACAAGTTCCGCAAGCGGTTCCCGTCGATCAGCCGGCTCTGCGAGCAGTTCGACATCGACCTGTCGCGGGAGGCCATCCCGGTGCGGCCCGCCGCCCACTACATGGTCGGCGGCGTCAAGGTCGATTCGGAGGCCCGCACGGGCATGCCCGGGTTGTTCGCGTGCGGGGAGGCGGCGAGCAGCGGCGTGCACGGGGCCAACCGGCTGGCGAGCAACTCGCTGCTGGAGGGGCTGGTGTTCGGCGCCGTCGCCGGCCGCAACGCCGCCGAAGCAGCCAGCGGCGAGCCCGGTCCGATGCAGGCCGTCCATGTGGTCAGCGACATCGAGCCGTCGGTCCGCACGACGCTCGATTTGCCCGACATCCGCAACTCGCTCCGCAGCGTCATGTGGCGCAACGTCGGCATCGAGCGGCACGGTCCGCACCTCGGCGAGACCGTCGAGATCGTCGGCTTCTGGGGCCGGTTCGTGATGGACAAACTGTTCGACGACCCGGCCGGCTGGGAGACGCAGAATCTGCTGAGCGTGGCCCGTCTGATCGCCATCGCCGCCCGCGAGCGCAAGGAATCCCGCGGCGTGCACGCACGTTCGGATTTCCCGAACACCGACCCCGGCCTCGATGGCCGCCACCTGGTGCTTCAGTGCGTCGACGGCAAACTCGACATTCGGCTGGAGTAGGCGGCACGAGCCCCCCGTGGCTACATCCCCGTTTTCGTGGCGATGCCTGCTGGCAGCCGTCTGAGAAAGTGCAAAAGTGAGAGGGTGAGAACGAACGACGGGTCAGGTTTCGCCGTTCTCACTTTGCCACTTTCACACTTTTCTCACTTCCAGGGCGTGCGGACTGCGCCCCGATTGGGTGGACGAACCCACCCCTCGTGGCCGCGCTCGGGCCGGCCTTGCCAATTCCGGCGGGACGTGGACAATACGGGCCGGATCTGACATTCCTGACCCCCCTGAAGAAGGAGCCTGACCATGAGGCGACGCGCAACAGCCATCGGAACCGCTGTCATAATGGTGCCGGGGACGATCCTCGGCCTGATCGCGCTGGCCGCGGGAGGCTGCGGCGGCGAGGCCGGGCCTGGCCGCAGCGAGGGGCCTTCGCTGTTCGGGCCGCTGGCCGCCAAGCCCGCCGACGCGACGATCACGCTGGATACGCTGCTGGACGAGCTGGTTGACCTGCGGCGGCTGACCAAGCTGCCGCAGCCCGCCTATACCACCAAGCAGTTCTCGAGCTACGATCGCAAGTCCAAGTCGCCGAGCGAGGAGTGGTTCGCCAACGGCGACGCCAACCAGTACCTGCGGGAGGAGCAGAACGACGGCCGGCGGGAATGGGTGATGGCCGACGTGGACGGTCCCGGGGCGATCGTCCGGATCTGGTCGGCGAACCCCAAGGGCAACATCCGCATCTATCTTGACGGCAACCCCGCGCCGGCGATCGAGGCTCCGATGGGGGGCCTGCTCGGCGGGACGGTCGAGGGCTTCCCCAAGCCCCTGGCCGGCGAGCGTTCGCGGGGATGGAACCTCTATTTCCCGATCCCCTACGCCAAGCACTGCAAGGTCACGAGCGACGAGAGGGGCTTTTACTACCACGTGAATTACCGCACGTATGCGGCGGGCACGAAGGTGACCACGTTCACGATGGCCGACGCACTTCGGCTGCGACAGAAGGTGTTCACCATGGCGTCGAAGCTGCTGGCCCCGCGTGAGGACGTACCGCCCCCGGCCGACCGCGTGCGCAAGCCGTTCAGCGCGATGCTGACCCCGGACAAGGAAGAGACCATCTACGAGGCGAGCGGCGCCAAAGCCATCTGCGGGTTCCTGACGCACATCACGGCCGAGGACATCGAGGCCGCCGCCCGCGGTGTCGTGTTGTACATGACGTTCGACGGCGAGAAGACGGTCGAGTGCCCGATCGGCGACTTCTACGGGACGGCGCCGGGGCTGACGCCGTACGCCTCGCTGCCGCTGGGCATCAGCGAGGGCGATCCGCCCGACCTGTGGTGCCACTGGTGGATGCCGTTCGCGAAGAGCGCCGTCATCCGGGTGCGGAACCTGAGCGACCAGGACGTGCAGCTCAGCGGGGGCGTATCGACGGTGCCCTACAACTGGGACGATCGCAGCCTGCACTTCCATGCCGGGTGGCGTCAGGAGAAGCAGGTGCCCACGCGGCCGTTCACCGACTGGGCCCACCTGGAATGCAGCGGCCGGGGCCGGTTCGTCGGCGGGGCCCTGCACATCCAGAACCCCGTCCGCGGCTGGTGGGGCGAGGGCGACGAGAAGATCTACGTCGACGGCGAGACGTTCCCCAGCCACTTCGGCACGGGCACCGAGGACTACTACGGGTACGCCTGGTGCTGCCCCGAGCGGTTCGTGCACGCCTACCACAGCCAGCCGCGGTGCGACGGGCC
The DNA here is from genome assembly GCA_016209665.1 of Planctomycetota bacterium. Taxonomy (GTDB): domain Bacteria; phylum Planctomycetota; class Phycisphaerae; order UBA1845; family PWPN01; genus JACQVT01. Next base: position 6,323 of record JACQVT010000420.1, read on the forward strand.
GAACAACTACGGCAACACCTCGGTGAACCGGCTGCACATCATCGACGACATTCCGTTCACGACGCAGTTCAAGTTCGACATCGAGAACTGGCACTCGAACGACCGCAGCTACACGAACCGGGCGGCGGTGAACTACTGGTACGCGCGGCCGGGCGGCAAGGACTTTTTCCAGCCGATCACCGAGGCCCACGTCAAGCTCGAGGTCATCCCGGCGATCAAGGTGTTCAAGGCCGCAGGTGCCCAGGAAGGCGAGCGGCTGAAGGTGCTGAACAAGACCGCCGGCCGCACGGAACGGCAGGAGATGACGGGGTTCGACGGGCAATGGAGCGACGGCCGTCATTTGTGGTGGATCGAAGCCAAGCCCGACGACAAGCTCACGCTGGGTTTCGACGGCGGGACGGGCGGCAAGAAGAACGTGGTCGTCGCCCTGACCAAGGCCCCGGATTACGGGATCGTGCAGTTGTACATCAACGATCAGAAGGTCGGCGAGCCGGTGGACCTGTACGCTGGGGGCGTGACGCCGACGGGGCCGATCGACCTCGGTGAGGTCGAGCTGACCCAGGGCGAGAACAAGCTGACCGCCGAGATCGTCGGCGCGAACGATGCTGCGGCCAAGGCTTACATGTTTGGTCTGGATTACATCCTGCTGAAGTGACTCCAAGGTGATGTCATGGATCGACGGTTCTGTCCGGCAGCCTCGGCTGTCCTGGTGTGCGCGAGTATCCTGCCGACCACTGGTTGTGCGGCGAGGCCCGTCGTTCAGACCGGGATCGACGTGCTGGTGGCCGAGGGTTTCGGGCCGCTGAAGGGCAAGCGGGTCGGGCTGATCACCAATCCGACCGGCGTCACGTGGGACCTGCGGAGCACGGCCGACGTGTTGCACGCCGCCGGGGACGTGAGGCTGGCGGCGCTGTACGGTCCCGAGCACGGCATCCGGGGGGACGTGTTCGCGGGCGAGAAGGTGGGCGACAGCCGTGATGAGCGGACCGGCGTGCCGGTGCACTCGCTGTACGGCAAGACGCGTAAGCCGACGCCCGAGATGCTCGCCGGGCTGGACGTGCTGGTCTATGACATCCAGGACATCGGCAGCCGGTCGTACACGTACATCAGCACGATGGCCGTCGCGATGGAGGCGGCGGCCGAGAACAAGGTCGCGTTCATGGTGCTCGACCGGCCGAACCCGCTGACGGGCAACCGCGTCGAGGGGCGGCCGCTCGACCTGAAGTACAAGTCGTTCGTCGGGTACTTCCCGATTCCCTACGTGTACGGCATGACCTGCGGCGAGCTGGCCCGGATGATCAACGGCGAGGGTTGGCTGGCCGGCGGCATCCAATGCGACCTGACGGTCGTGCCCATGAAGGGGTGGAAGCGGGCGATGTGGTTCGACGAGACTCACCTGCCGTGGGTGCCGACGTCGCCGCACGTGCCGCGGCGCGATTCGGCACTGTTCTACGCGGCCACCGGCATCATGGGCGAGCTGCAAGTGCTCAGCGAGGGCGTGGGGTACACGCTGCCCTTCGAGCTGGCGGGGGCTCCGTTCGCCAAGCCGGACGAGGTCGCGCGGGCATTGAACAACCGGCGTCTGCCCGGCGTGTGGTTCCGGCCGTTGTCGTGGAAGCACTACTACCTGCGGGACAAGGACGCGGCCTACGGCGGCGTGCAGGTGCACATCACGGACCGCGACGCGGTGGACCTGACCGCGATTCAGTTCCACGTGATGGGCGTCTTCCAGCGGTTGTATCCCGACGAGCCGTTCTTCGGCGGCAAGCGCGACGAGATGTTTGACAAGGTCTGCGGCACGGACCGCATCCGGCGGATGTTCCTGGATCACGCGCCGGCGGACCAGATCGTGAAATACTGGAATGAGGGGCGCGAGGAGTTCATGACGAAGCGAACTAAGTATCTGATCTACAGGTAACGCATGACGCGGGCTGCGCCCGGAACGCAACGACGCGGCGACGCGGCGACGCGGGGAAGGGCAACAATAGCTCCGAGCATCTGGGCGGCGGGCGAAGACTCTGTGGGAAGCTGTGCAACATGACCGTCGGCGCACCGGACGCAGCCGGTGGGCCTGGCGATCGGGAATTTCGGGTGATGCACCATGAGAGTTGATCGACGTATGCTGTTGTGCGTTCTGATCTGTACACCGACGTGGGCGCAGAGTGGCGGCCCACCCGCTGATGCGGACGTCCTGCGTACGCTCAGGTCGGGTCATCCGCGGCTGCTGGTGCTCGACGAGGACTTTGCCCGCGTCCGGGAGCTGATCGAGACGAACGCCGACGCGCGGCGGCTGCATGAGGGTCTCGTCAAGTACGCCACGCGGGTGCTGGACGACGAGCCCGTGGTGCACCGGCTGATCGGGCCGCGTTTGCTCGACCAGAGCCGCACGTGCCTGCACCGCGTCAGCACGCTGGCCGCTTTGTACCGGCTGGACGGCGACCCTTTACACGCGACGGGACGCGAAGCGTCCAAGAGCGACGAAGTCGCGTCGCGTGTAAAGGGCGACCGGCGGTTCGCGGACCGGGCGATCAAGGAGATGCTGACCGCGGCGGCGTTCCCCGACTGGAATCCCAGGCATTTCCTTGACACGGCGGAGATGGCCAACGCCCTGGGCATCGGCTACGACTGGCTGTATGACGTGCTGTCCGCGGAGCAGCGCCGGGCCATTCGCACCGCCATCGTCGAGAAGGGGCTCACGCCCGGCCTGGCCGTCTATCGCAAGGGCGGCTGGTGGGCGGACGCCGTCCACAACTGGAACCAGGTCTGTAACGGCGGCATGACCGTCGGGGCGCTGGCCATCGCCGACGAGGAGCGTGCCATCGCCGCCGAGGTGATCGGTTTCGCCCGCCGGTCGATTCCCCGGGCAATGGCCACGTTCGCACCGGACGGCGGCTGGCCTGAAGGCCCGGGCTATTGGAACTACGCGACGCGCTACACCGCGTACTACTGGGCGGCGCTCAATACGGCGCTGGACAACGACTTCGACCTGAAATCGATGCCAGGCTTTGCCGACACCGGTTTGTTCCGGATTCACTGCGAGGGTCCGACGGGGCTGGCGTTCAACTACGCCGACGGGGGCAGTACGGTCGGCGGGTCGGGCCAGATGATGTACTTCGCTCGCCTGTTCGATCGACCCGTGTATGCCGCCTATGCCCGCGAGCATCGGTCGGACACCGGCGTGTTCGACCTGCTGTGGTACGACGCCCGCGGGACGGCCGCGGACATCGACAAGCTGCCGGCCGCGGCGTGGTTCCGGGGGATCGACGTGGCGTTCCTGCGGAGCAAGTGGCACGATCCGGCGGCCACGTTCGTGGGGTTCAAGGGCGGAGACAACCGGGCCAATCACAGCCACCTCGATCTGGGCACGTTCGTGCTGGACGGGCAGGGCGAGCGGTGGGCGGTCGAACTCGGCGCCGACGACTACAACATGCCCGGCTACTTCGGGTCGCAGCGATGGACCTACTATCGCCTGCGGACCGAGGGCCAGAACACGCTGGTCATCAACGGCGAGAACCAGGACCCCAAGGCCAAGGCCCCGATCGTGGCGTTCGATTCGTCGTCCGATCGGTCGTTCGCGGTCGCCGATCTTTCGGCGGCGTATGCCAAGCACGCCCGGCGCGTGCAACGGGGCGTGGCCCTGCTGGATAGCCAGGCGGTGCTGATCCAGGACGAGATCGACGCGGCATCGCCGGTCGAGGTGGCGTGGTCGATGCACACCACGGCCGCGGCGGAACCCGATGGCCGAGACGTTATTATGACACTCAACGGCAAGACGATGCGGGCTCGCGTGCTCGAGCCGGCCAGCGCCGCCTGGACGGTGGAAGAGGTCAAGCTCGATCCGCCGCTAAAGCCGTTGCGGGACACGCGCAAGCTGATGCTGGGGCTGCGGACGGAGGGCGCGGCATCTCGGATCGTGGTGCTCATGTCGCCGGGGGCGGCTTCGGCGGCCGCGGATGCGCCTGTGGTCAGGCCGCTGGCCCAGTGGTTGCAGCCGGTGGGCGGCTGACGGACCGTGCCCGAACGGCATCGCCGGCGACAGGTTCGCTTCCGGTGGTCGGGCTGGGTCTGTTCCCGTGGGCATGGATTGTAAGTGCTGAGCTGGACGGAAGTTGTGCGTAGGCGCGGAGCGACCGGCGCAGGTTGGTTCGTGCAGGTTTTTTTCGCGGGCACGTCTTCTCTCCCCGCGATGGGTGGACTCGCGTATTGCCTTGTCACGCCACCCCCGGTATGAACAGAATCAGCGTGCCGAGGCAGTCACTTCGGGCGGCGCGGCGTCGAGCGTGCATGTCTTAGAACGGGAGAAGGAGCGATCGGCGTGCTCACGGAAATCTTCGCGGCGACGGAGTCGGAACTCAAGGGCATGGACCTCGGTTTGAGCCCGCTGGGGCGCTTTCCCACCCTGGAGTCCTGGGGGGTGCAGCCGCTCATGATCGCCCAGCTCCAGGCAATCCTGGAGGAGAGCGATCTGAAGGACACGGATTGCGTTCTGGAACGTACGGCCGAGCCGCTTCGCGTGGCGGGCGATGAGGGGCCGTGGGTCTATCCGGTGCCGACATCGATGCGCGATGCTCTGGCGGGGGCGGATGTGGATGGCATCCGGCCCGTGGCCGACCAGTGGTTCGCGACCGAGGAGTGGCGACTTGAGGATTGGCCGCGGGAGGCCTTCGACGAATGGCTGGACGAACTGCTCGAACTGGCGGAGGAGGCGATCGAGGCCGACCGGCAGTTGTACCTGTGGGTGTGCCAGTGAGCGCTCAAGCCGCGGGGGCCAGAGTTTCCGACCATACCGTCTGTCCTCGCTATGTCGAACGATAGTCATAAGATGCTGACTCAGCGTTGTTTATGACCACAGATAAGGAGGGCGGTGTTGTGTTGTATGCAAGCTTGACGTTGATGTCATAGTAGACTAGAATGACAAGGATCGTTGCTCGATGCGACGGCTACCGGGCTTCGGCGAAGATGGGCTCCTACCGCCGGGAGACTATGTCCTGACGATCACCGAGCTTCGAGACTCGATGCTCGTCCATGGCCCCGAGCCGCTGGTCGACCAGCCCGGATGGGACGTGGAGTGGCGCGGGATGCTGGTGGACAACCTAGCCATCCTGGTCGGAGAACTGCATCAAGTCGGGATCAGCGAGATATTCATCGATGGGTCGTTCGTCGAAGACAAGGGACATCCGAACGACGTGGACGGCTACTTTGTCTGTGATCTCATGGAATTGGCGAGCGGCAGACTTGAGCGGGAACTCAATCTGCTTGATCCCTACAAAATCTGGACCTGGGATCCCGCGAGTCGCCGACCGTATCGCGGTTATCCGAAGAAGCAGTTGCCCATGTGGCATCAGTACCGCGTCGAGTTGTACCCGCACTATGGGCAGTTGTGCGGCGTTGTGGATGCTCGGGGCAACGAGCTGGAGTTCCCGTCGGCGTTCCGGCAATCGCGACGAGACGGCAAGCCTCGCGGCATCATCAAGATCGGGGATGAGTCATGATTCGCACCGAGCTGGAATACCGTGAAGCCAGCAAGCGGCTCGCCGAGGAGAAAGCCCGCCTGGATCAACAGGAGGCGAAGCTCAGGGAGATGAAGCTTGCCCCTGACGAGATCAAGCGCGCGATGGACCCCATGCGATCCTTCCACATGCAGCTTGCGGAGGAGATCGCCAGCTATGAGCGTCTCAAACGCGGCGAGTTCGACGAGGTGCGGAACCTGCAAGGTCTTGGCAATCTGCTCGTGGGTCTTCGGATCGCCCGGGGCGTCAGCCAGCGCGAGCTGGCCAGCCGGCTCGGCGTTCACGAGTCGCAAATCTCGCGGGACGAGCGCAACGAGTATCGGAACGTCACGCTCGAGCGGGCCGCCCGCATTCTCGCCGCCCTAGGCGTGGAGGCTCGGACCACGGTCGAGTTGACGGGGCGGTACGAACTGCAGCCCGTGTGAGAGATCACAAGAACTTCACGAGCTTGTCATGCACCAGCCGGGTGTAAAGGCGAGGGATCATATCTTGCATTCCGGGAATCCAATCCCAATTTGCAAAGGGCTGCCGAGGGGACGTCGACCCGGGGCCCGGAGCCGGCTATGGTTTCGATGATGGCCGGGCGTCGCGGGCCGCGCCACCCTCCATCAGGCCCTGGAGAACCTGAGCTGGATTTCCAGGCACGACGTCTTCCCGTTCCGACCAGACGAAGTCCCCGTTGAGCCTCTCCATGTGGAGTCTCTGCGACGGGACCAGCGGCTGCCCCGATGCGAGGATGCCGAGCCACATCTCGCCGTCTACACTGCGAACGATATCAAAGGTAGACGCAGGCCAAGGCATGTCGTCATCGATGGGGAAGTACCGCTGTCCTTTGAGGAGGAGGCTCTTACCATCTCCGATGTCGAAGATGTAGCCGGAGCCCTCATCCTCGTATTCCTCGATCTCGATGACGTTGAAGGCGGTGACATGTTTTGCGGAAACCCTGCCCTGTCGCAGGATGCCCTCGATCCGCGGTTTCGTGTGCCGCTGAAACTCCCTGAAGTAGCCGCGCCGCGCCAGCGGAAGTAGCCCGAGAGTACCGCGATCAGCGCATAGAGGCAGATGATCCCGAAGAGAATGAGAATCGCGGCTGGGACAGCGAGCAGTATGGGGCTGAGGGCGATGAGTCCAGTGGCCAGACCGGCGGACAGAACCAGGCCTCCCGTCCAGAGGACCGCCCACTTTGCGGCACGAACGGCTGACGGAGGCGATGCGTTATCCAGCCACCGAAAGAGGTAGTATCGTTCCTCGCCGGTCATGTCGCGCACGGATTCGTGGTACATCAACGTCAGTTTCTCAGGCAGGTCGTTGACCTGCCCTACGTGGTTGCGTACGGATTCACTGGGGGGCCACCCACTCGATGATCGAGATCACGGCGTTGCCGTTGAGGTTGGTTGCGCGGATGGGGAGTCGGCCGTCGGCGGTCATGTCGGCGGTCACGTCGGTTTCGATCCATCGGCCCTGGTGGAAGTCGGCGAACTGACCGAGGTCGCGGCTGCCCACGACGATCCGCTGGCGGCGGCCGCCCTTGAACACGTCGGGGTCGATGATGTAGAGCCGCAGCCTGCCCACGGCGCCGTTCGGGACAACGAGGTCTATCTGCAACTCCTTGTCGTCCGCCCGGCAGTGATAGACCGGGGGCGGCCAGCCGCTGTAGGCGTAGCCCTGTTTGACCTCGGCGGCGAA
>JACQVT010000421.1 GCA_016209665.1 Planctomycetota bacterium
GCGAGGAGAACAAACGCGGCTACGGCCAGGTCGAGAGGGTCAAGCGGAACAAGCGGGAACCGAATCGGGCCGCTCGATGATACCACCCTTCGATGAATCCGGCTGTCTCCCACCCGGCGTTCACCCCGCAACGCTCGACGAGATCGACGCGCGCTTCGGCCGTCAGTCCGAACTGCGCCGTGTCCAGATGGAGTCCGTACGCTGGATGGTCGACCTGGCTCGCCGCGCCGGTGTCACACGGATCGTGTTGAATGGCAGCTTCGTTACGGATATAATACAATTGTGAATCTCACGAGCGATATCGAGGTGGCCAATACGCGGGCCAAGCTTGCCCGGTTGGAGGCAAGGTACGAGGAACTGCAGCGCGAGACCGGTGGTGATGAACACGTTCGCGAGCTGACGATGCGGTCGCTGAAACGCTACATCAACCAGTGCAAGGAAGACACCGCACGCTATGAGGCCCGCCGGCCCGTGCGGCGGCAGAGTCCTGATGGCGGGCTGGAGCGAAACATGGCGAAGGATGGGCCGCCAAGGAACGAATCGTAACTGCGTTTTTGCTCAACGCTCATTAAGATGGCCAGCGTCTACCTGGAAACGAGCTTCTTCAGCGCCTGCGTCAGTAAGCGGACCAGCGCCAAGAGCGTCGCGTGGCGAGAGACCAGCAACGAATGGTGGAGCACGCAGGCGGCAAAACATGAACTGTATGTTTCGGACGAAGTGATCGAGGAGCTGTCCGACCCAGAGTTCACCGAAGGGCCTAGCGCTCTTGAGATGCTTCGTGGTCTGTATCTCCTCGACTTAGAGTGCATCCTAAAACCCGTGTGGGACCGGCTTCCAGCCGGTCGGTTTTCAGGGTTTTAGGATGCACAGTTAAGCCCAGAGGTGCGTGGGTTAGCGGAGATCCTGGTTCGCGAGAAGGTTATGCCGCAGCCTTCGGTGTCGGGTGATGCGATCCACGTCGCAGCCGCGACGGTGCACGGGATGGAGTATGTGTTGACCTGGAATGTACAGCACATGGCGAATCCGAACAAGCGGATACACTTCGCGACGCTGTGTCTGCGGCTAGGCTTGGTCCCGCCATAAATCGTGACCCCCGACCTGCTAATGGAGGCCAGCGAATGACTGCCGTGAAATCATCACCGCGGAAGACGGACGAGACGCCCGTCGACGATGTACGGCGAGTACGTGAGAAACTCAGTGCGGAAACGGAAAACGACGTCCACCGTCTCGCCGATCGCGCCAAGAAAACCGCCGAGATGCTTCGGGAAAAACTCGGACTCAAGCCCGCGCGGCGGTGACCTGCATGATGTCGCGCGTGTTGAGCCTGAAGCCCCACGCGGGCGGGATGTGCCGGGCGAGAACCTCGTAGGCCCGCGGTCGGCGCAGGTGCAGGACCAGGATTGAATAAAGGATCTGGCGGAAGCTGCGGGCGACGCCGACGGAACGAACATCCAACGTGCGGAAGCCGTACTTGGCGAGCAGGCGCGGCAGGGTGCGGCGGTCGAAGTAATGCAGGTGCGTCGGCGGGTGAATCATGCGCCACTTGCGGCCGCGGAGGCGGGCCAGCAGGCTGCCGATGTCGCCGGTGGTGATGTGCAGGGTCGCGCCCGGCTTGCTCATCGCCGCGACGTGTTCGATGAAGCGATCCGGGCGCTCGAGGTGCTCGATCACGTCCCACATCACGGTCACGTCCACCGGCCCGCCGATGTCATCGACACCGACCGCCAGGAAATCATCCGTGCGGATGTCCACGGCGAATTTGTCACGGCCGAACCGGGCCGCCTCGCCGTTGACCTCGAACCCCACCACGTCGAAGTACGGGCGGGCCAGGTCGAGGAAGAAGCCATAGGCCGCGCCGATCTCCAGCAAACGCCCCCCCTGCCGGCGTTCGAGGACCTGAGTCAGCCGTCTGCGGAAGTTCCTCTTGAAAAATGCCTCGTCAGCCGCGTAGTCGAGGTACTCCTCGCCCTTGAAGTAGGCCCCCTCGTACAACGCACGGGCATCCGTCGGCGAATCCAGGCGGGCGGTCACGAAGCCGCACGAAGCGCATTTCAGCAGGAACTCCAGATGAGGTTCGAGCGAGGTCGCGCCGCAGACGAGGCAGGGGGAAGCAGCCATCACGCCGCCCCCAGGGCACCGCGATAGGAATGACCGAAGAGGATTTGCCACTCGGCCAGACCGACGCGGCGGCAGAGATCGTGGTCGGGACCGCGCGTATCGTAGACCGCCTCGCAGGTGTCGATGAACTTGAACGGATCCCAACGCGGCACCCGGGCCAGCCAGGCTGTCCGAACCAGTCCGCTGCCCGACGCGGCGAGCAGGCGCGCCCCCTCCGCCACCTGCGGGAAGACGGGATGCGACCCCACCCGCCGGAACCAGTACCCGGCATTGCCAAAGTCGGGCTCGCGGCGGTGCATGAGGCCATGCCAGTACGAGCCGGTGGTATTGTCGATGGACTGGCTGATGGCATGTGATTCGTCGAGAAAGTCATGATACAGCCACAGGCCGCTGACGCAGGCCTGGGCCATGGCCGGGTCGACGATCCGCATCCCGGTAAACAGCCTCTCCGCCGTGAGAGCCGCCAGTTGGTCCCGGGCCGACGTGTTGGGCCGGCCGGGGCCTAGCGGCGGCAGACGCTCATCGCTCAGCAGCGTGGCCACCGCCGGGCCGTAGAGTCCGGGATCGAACGCCGAAGTTGACCCCACGAGCACACCTCCCAAGACACACCGACACGCCTGCGTCGGCCGCATTCCGTGGCGGCGGACCCCGGGGTCAGCCCACTTCGCGCTTCTGGAACAGGGCGATCCCGATGAACAGCCAGGCGGCCACGAGGAGCATGGCATACCCGAACGTCATGCCCACGTATGTCAATGTAATACGGTTGTCCTGCGTCAGGGCGTCCGTCACCCAGAGGAATGCCAGGTTGGGTGATAGCCAGTAGGCGATCCGGGCGGCCACGTTGTGGTCGCGGTACTGGCCGAACATCGCGTCGGAGACCAGCCCGACGAGCAGGAGGGCCATGCACACGGTCAGGGTCATGACTTGGCCGAGGCGGGTCGAGGCGGCTACCGCCACTGCGGTCAGGATCAGGATCATGGCGAACACCAGCACCGCCGCCCCGACCAACTGGCCATCCACGAAGTCCTTACCGAAACTCTGAAACTCCCATTCCGGGCCGATCCACGCCACCAGGCCCAGGGCGACGGTCATCAGAGGCAGGGCCAACGCGATCGCGGTCGACGCGAACTGCATGTCGTATAAGTAGTTACAGAACGCGGCCAGCAGGACGGCCACCAGGAAGGCCGAGCAGCCGAAGATGATCACCGGCAGGTCGGGGTCCTGGCTGGACCGTTCGAGAACCTTGTGCCGCATGGTGAGCAAAAAGACGATGCCCAGCAGGTAGAACGCCACCGCCAGGGCCCCCACCAGCCCGGTGAACTTGGCGGTCAGGAAGAGCGGACGGCTGACCGGCTTGCTGATGACGGTCAGGACGGTCTTGTTCTCGATCTCCCGCGACAGAATTCCCGCCGAGCTGAAAGCCGCCAAAAACAAACCGGACAGCAGCAACGTAGAAAGTCCGATGTCCTTCAGCATCTTGTTGTCGTCCTCGAGCGTGTAGGCGC
>JACQVT010000406.1 GCA_016209665.1 Planctomycetota bacterium
AGGTCGACCATCTCCGCCCCGACCTGCTTGCAGTAGTCCAGGAAATCCTTCGGGGTCGACGCCCGATCCGGAACCGATGAGTTTTGGATGCCTGACATCGCGATTCACCTCTGCAAAATGACCACACTCGTATCCCTTCGCCGGACGCCGCGCGACCGGCCGCACCCACCGCCACGTTCAAATCCAGGAAAACTACCGCCACGCAGGCCCGCGAGCACAAGGCGCGATCCGGTCACCGCAAGCTCACCGCCGATACACCCACGTCCCGTCGTGCAGCGAACGGCCCGCGGGCAACCTTGCCATAGATCGGCGCAAGGATCGACAGGCATCCCGGACAACCCGCCTCCCACTTGTTGCCGGGAATGATCCTGGTCCAATGGACTGCCTTGTCTCCGCTGCCAGGGAACCCGCCGCACCTTCACCGCGGCTGGCGTCCAAGCGAAAAACCTGGGGCGGATCACTCTGTCAACCGCTCCAACAGGCTCGACCGGTCCTGATCGGCACCAAGCACAGACCTGCGAACGGTAAGTATCAGTAATGCAAATACCATGCCATTATCACGGCCTGTCTGGCGCCAGTTCGAGCCGCACGCATGACACCGCCAGGGCCACTGTGACGTTGGCGATGGGGCATGGACGCTGCCGTCATGCCCAGAAGCACAGCAGGCGGCCGGCACCTGCTCAAACACAGTGCAGACGATCGGCCGGCCGTCCCACCCACGGGCGTGGGTGGGGAGCCGGCCAGGACGCTCGTAGAACGTCCTTCCCGTCACGCCGATGACTGTTCCAGGCCGCGATAGCGGTTCTGCGGCCGCCTCCTCGCGGCAACTCGTCGATGGCACCAAGCTTGCACGGCCAGCCTGTAGTCCGGGTGATCGCGGTTCCCGGCACGGCAGGAGACGATGTCGGAACTCCGGGCGGCGGCCATGCAACCGCCAGGCTCCCGCAATCTATCTGATGGCAAGAGGTTAGGTGCGCCCAGGGTATTCGCTCCGGCAGCGCGCCGAGACACCCCCCACAGATTCGTGTGATGGATTCCCCGGGGCCGGGGGTCACCAAGCGAGCCCTCGGCTCCACCATCACACGCCTCGCCTCAAGGGTGTTGCCCGGACTCGTGTTTGAAACTACGCTGTAGGGTGCAATGCTTGCCAACGGCTACCAGGCGGGGGAATCCACGGCGCGTTCACGGCCCCCTCTATATACCCGACGCTGCACCGCGATCCTCGCCGGGGCGCTGCTCGTGCTGACCAACGCGGGTTGCCCGCAGCTCAGCCCGACCGCACCGCTGCCTGCCGACGATGGCGCCGCCAACGGCCAGGGTAACGATCTCGGCCGGCGAACCACCGGCGAGCCGAACGATACGTTCAGCCAGGCCATCACGGTCGTGTACGACGGCGGCGGCAACGGCCAGATCACCGGCTCGATCGCCACCACCGACGACGTGGATGTCTATCGGCTGGGTCCGTTCACGGCCGGCGACCGCATCATCGTCGACATCAGCACTGGCAACTCCGGCCTCGACGCCGACGTGGCCCTGTTCGACGGCGATGGCCGTCTGGTCTATGAAAACGACGACCGAAACATCGTCCTCAATCAGCTCGATCCGTTCATCAACCACGTCATCCGGCACGACAGCGACATGTACTACCTGGCCATCGCCTCCTCGCCGCTCAATCCGACCATCGGGGCCTACGACATCGTGCTGACCATCACCCGCGGCGGAACTGTCCCCCCCGCCGCCGGTCAGATCATCGCCCTGGACACCGACGGCGGCTCGGCCACCATCGGCGGCGAGACCGAGACCGTCGGCCCGTTCGACACCGGCGACATCTCCCCCGCCTACGAGGGTATGACCGCCGAGGTGCTCGACCAGATCGTCGCCACCGTCCTGGAGAACTACGACGGACTTGCGTTGCAGGTGCTGGTCACGTCGCGGGACCCGGTGCCGGGCGGCTGTACGGTCTCGACCGTCCTGCTCGGCGGGACGAGCAATTCGGCCTACGGCCTGGCCGACCAGATCGATCCTTACAATCAGGACCCCTGCGACGCCGCCATCGTCTACACCGAGATGTTCAAGCCGTTCCGTTTCGGCCGGTCGCTCACCGCGGCCGAACTCGGCACCGCCATCGGGAACGTCGTCGCCCACGAGGTCGGTCACCTGCTCGGCCTGAACCACGTGAGCAACATCCACGACCTCATGGACACCACCGGATCGGCCGGCACGTTCCTGCTCGACCAGGAGTTCATCACGTCGATGCTGCACGACAGCATCTTTC
>JACQVT010000431.1 GCA_016209665.1 Planctomycetota bacterium
AAGCTCGTCGGCGGACCGCGGCTCCAGGAGATCGAGGTCAGCGGGTTTCGGGCGTACCCTCACCAGGAGCGGGACCGGATCGCGGATGAGATCGCGGGGGCCGCGCTCGTACTGACGGCGGTGTTCGACCAGAACCTGGCGGACGTGGCGAAGACGCTGGCCGTCGCGGCGGGGACTTGCCGGCGGGCGCGGCGGACGGCGCCGCTCAACTGTATCGCCTGCGAAAACATGATGGACAGTTCGTCCACCCTGGGCCTGCACACGCGGGGGTTGCTGGAGGGCGAGGACCTTGCGTACTGCGAGCGAGTGTTCGGATTTCCCGACTGCATGATCAGCCGGGTGGTGCCGCGGCCCGAGCCGGACCCGCTGGTGATCCTGACGGAGGACTACAACGAATGGACCGCGCGGGCCGAGGCTTTCAAGGGCGAAAGACCGGCGGCCCTGACCGCGCTGGAGCTGGTGGACAACCAGACGGCGCGGCTCGAGCGCAAGCTGATGATCCACAACGGGGGCCACGCGATCTGCGGATACTTCGGATTTCACCGCGGTCATGAGTTCATCCACGAGGCGGTGGCGGACCGGGTGGTGGTCGAGCACGTGATGGGCGCGCTGGACGAGATCGGCGAGGTCGTTCGGCGGCGGCACGGGTTCTCGGCCGAGTCGATCGCGGAGTACAAGGCCGACCTGGCCCGCCGGGGGGCGATCGCCGAGCTGCGCGACCAGGTGCTGCGAGTCGTTCGCGACCCCGCCCGCAAGTTGGGGCCGCGGGAGCGGCTGGTGGCACCCGCGATGCTGGCGGTGGAGTACGGCCTGCCGCGCCGGTGGATCGTCAAGGGGATCGTGGCCGCGTTGAAATACCGGCACCCCGACGACCCGCAGTCGCTCCTCCTGGCAGACCAACTGCGCCGGGAGGGGCTGGCGGGTACGCTGAAGGCGATCTGCGGGATCGATCCGGACTCGCCCCTGGCCGGCGAGATCGCCGAGGAATGGCAGCGCTGGCGATGAGCGTATCGTTCAATCGTACCCGAAACACCACGCGAGCCCGGCCACCTTGCCGATTACCCGCCGATCGCTTCTCCACCCCCGACCGATAAACTCAAGTCGCGATTCTCGGTCGGCGCCGATTAACCACCCAAGGTAAGTCCGGCACCTCATTACCCGATGAATCCACAGTGGCGCCGACCCCAGCGTCGACGCTGGGGGCAAGGATTCTGGGGGTAACACATGCGCTGTTCACGATGTCAGCTTGTGGTCGGCCTGTCGATCGGGGCCGTGCTCGCGGCCGCCGGGACGAGTGGGGCCGCGGACCTGCATTTCATCATCTTCGCGGAAACGCTTGATCCCACCATCGGCACGGTGGCCGACCTGAACAATGCCGGCGTCTGGGCCCGCACCATCGCGTCGAACACGGGGCTCAACCTCCGGTTGCAGACCTTGTCGGGGTCGAACCTGACGCCCGCCAACGCCCGGCGCATCCTGCAGAACCTCAATCCCGCCGGCGACGACGTGGTGTACTTCACCTACAGCGGCCACGGCTACAACGCCGGCAACAGCGAGTGGCCCACCTTCGCGTTTCTGACCTACACCGGCGATCCGTACGTGACGTTTGACGAGGTCGTCTCGACGCTGCAGCCCAAGCCGCAACGGCTGCTGATTGTGCTGGCCGACTGCTGCAACGCGCCCATCGGCGGGGCCGCCCGCCCGACGCCATCGACCGAACCGGCGGGCGATTCGGCCCTGACGATCGCGAACTTCCAGCGGTTGTTCCTCGGGTTCAGCGGGACGATCCGCGTCGCCTCGGCGTCCAAGGACCAACTCAGCCTCGGCGACAGCTCCCTCGGCGGGCTGTTCACCAACGTGTACATGGACACGTTTCTGGAGCTGGCCGGCACCGTGTCGTCCCTAACGTGGCATCGGATACTGAGCGACGCCGCCACCGAAGCGACGAACCTGGCCGCCTATTACATCTCGCTCGGCGGACTGGGCGACATCGAACCGCAGGAGGCCCACGTCGTGATCGAGGGCGAGCAGGTGGCGGCCGCCCTGCCGGCGTCCACCGCTTCGAGCAACACGTCCACCACGTCGGACACCCAAACTACAGCCCCAGCGCCGCCGATGTGCGGCCAGCCCGGCCTGCTCCCCCTGACGGCGGGTGCGTTGTGGCTCTCAGCCGGCCGGCTTCGGTTGGGCGGGCGGCGGGGTCGCTTCGCCGGGGCCGAGGCCCACTTGGGCCGGTGACGGGAGGCGCTCGCCGGCGGCGAGTCTCTTGCGGGCATCGGCGAGCTTGTTGGCGACGGCTTCGTACCGGGCGATCGCGGCTTCGTAGCGCTTCATGGGAACCTCGAGGGCGTAGGGGCGGTTCTCGCGCGACCACAGTTGCCGGTAGCGCTCGGCCAGGGTTCGGTGCGACTGCCCGTCCTGACGGATCAACCGCTCGGCCTCGACGACCCGCGGCATCGCCTCGGGACCCGGCTGCTCGTAGGCCGCCTGGTAGGTCTCGGCCGCCGCCAGGTCGTTGAGCATCCGCTGGCCGATCAGTTCCACCCGCTGAGCCTGAAAGATGAAACCGTCGAGGATTTCGCCGTTGATCGTGGCCTCCTGGCGGCAGGCGTACAGGTGCTCGAGGGCGGGCCTGGCGAGCCCGAGGAGTGCCTCGGCCTGACCCTTGGCCTCCTTGAACGCGGCCAGCGGCTGGGGGAACTCCAACTCCCAGAACCGCGCACTCGGCAGCCGCCTCATGCCCGGCAGCTTGAACGCCCTGCTCAGCAGCTCGACCGCCCGGCCGAAGTGGTCCGTCTTTTCGCCGAACAGCACTGCCCCGATGCGGCGGTTGAACGCTTCGATCGGCGTCTGGGCGGCGTTCCACGAGCACTCGGCCCCCCAGGCGAAGCCGTGCCAATTGGGGGCATTCAACGTCTCGCCGTCGTCGTCCCAGGCCGTGTTCAGCACGCCCATCGCGCGGTGCTTGAACCCATCGCGGACAAAGTTGCGGATATTGACTGTGGCCTCCTCGAAATCGGGCAGCATCTGGTTCCAGTTGTTCACGCCCGGACAGACGAAGAAGGCATAGCCCGATCGAGCAAACGGCACGATCTGGTCCTCAAAGCTGTCCCGCGGACCATAACCCCACGTGAGCATGATCACGTCTTTCGGAATGCCCGCCAGATGGTCCGGGTGCTGGAGAATGATGTCGCCCCACATCATCATCCGCTTGCCGTACTTGTTCTTGACGAGGTCGTAGACGCGCTGGATGTGACGCACATAGACGCCGCCCTCGCCGAGCTGGGCGACCAGATCCTTGGCCGGCCCCTTGCCCAGCCCCGCCGTCTCGTCGCAGCAGACGTTGAAGAACGGGAACGGCAGCAGGGGGATGACTTCGGAATACATGTCGTCGAGCAGGCGATAGGTGTCCTCGTTGGCCGGCGTGAGGAGGTAGTCCGTCTCGCGAAGGGCCTCGAACTCCTCGTGCTTGAGGATGTGGGTGAAGTGCCCGAACGACTGCTGGTTGCCCAACACGTCCACACCTTGTGTGGCCGCGAACTTGACGAGACTCCGCAGCTCCTCCGGCAGCAGCGACCCGTCGGGTGGGCCGATGACCGGGTGTTTTCGGAAGGCGAACTGGTGCTCCATGTAGTACGTGAACAGGTTGAGCTTGAAGCCCGCTCCGAGGATCACCTCTCGCTCCAGCTCGTCGAGCGTCGAACTCGGCCCGCGGGTCAGGTCGTCCTGAAACGCCCGCCAGCGGATCGAGGGCCAATCGCGGATCGTGACGCAGGGGATTCCGGACCCGGTGTTTCCCGCGCGATTGGCCCGGATGAGCTGGCACAAGGTGGCGGCGCCGTAGAGCAGGCCTCGATCGCCCCTGCCGCGGATGACGACGGAGTCCGGCCGCACGTGCAGGCCGTAGTCTTCGTCCTCGGCGTCGTCGCGAAACGTCAATGCATCCGCCGACTCGGCGGTCATTCCGGCGGCGACGAGTCTCAGCTCGGTCCGCCGCGCGCCTGCGTCCTGGACAGTGGGCAGATTAGCCCCGGCCCGCCGCAGCTCGGCCACGATATCCTCGACCGCCGCCGCGCTCGCGCCGGCCGCCACGTGCAGCGTCAGCGGCCGGTCCAGCCGGAACTGTCCCTCCTCGATCGTGACCACCTTCGGAAACGGCACCAGCCGCAGCGACTCAGCCTCGAGGGCAATTGCCTGACCGTCGAGCATCATCATCACCACGACCGACAATGCGCGTGCAGGTTGTCCAGTAGACATCGGTATTCTCTGTACCAAGCAGGGATATGAGGATCAGGTTCAGGTGCCGTTCGCGACGCCAGCCCTGACTGTCGGCCAATCCGATCCAGTCGCCGGATTCTGCCGGTAGGCTTCCAGGCGAATGTCCAGTTCTCGTCGCTGGGCATCGGTGACGGGAATCGCGTCGGGGGATGCCGCGACGCTATCCCATAGTTCCTCCGCGAGCAGGACTCGCTCCGCGGGACTCAGGGCCAACAGTTCCGCGATAGGCCACTTGGTGTCCATGACTGCTGATTCTACAACGTACCGTTCACCGCGACAATGCCGCGACGCCGACCGCCCGCCGCGTCAGTCGAAGCTGTTCTTGGGCTCCTTGTTCTCGATGTACCGCTGGCGGGCGTCGGCGTACTCCTCGGGGGTCATGTCGATCCGCGGGCCCTGCCGGCCGGATTGGACCGCCTCGTGGATGCGCTTCAGAACCGGGATGCACCAGCCGCAGCCGGTGCCGGCGCCCAGGCAGTCGGACAACTGGCTGGCCTTCTGGAGCTTGTTGCGGAGGGCATAATGGTACAGCTTCCGGAAGGACACGTGGTAGCAGTAGCAAATCTTGTCGTCGGGACCCATCAACCCATTATATGGGGGCAGGACAGGGTCGCGGTACGGTGGGTGTTTGCCAAACCGGCACCGAGAAAACCGCAGCCGACAGGGGTGGCCGCCCGCCATTGGAATCCAGCCCCCCGGCTTCAAGAAACGACGGCCCGGCTTCCGATATTTGCCAGATAGCCGTAGCGGAGGCCATCCGCTATGATGCCCCTGTCTTGACTGGTCAGAAGCGTCGGCTGCCGTGCGTCAGCCGGCGCGAAAGACTAACGGAGTGGCGCTGACCATGATTGCGTCGTTATCCAGCATGCCCCTGAAGGACCCGGTTCCCCTGCTCTCGGAAGATCGTCTCCGCTCGCTGGCCCAGACCTACAACCGCGTCGAATCGCCGGTGTGGATCCACACCCTCCAGGGGGAGTGTATTTACCTCAACGCCTCGGCCGAACGGATGCAAGCTGAATGTCGGCCGCTGGTGTTCGACATTCTGGATCATTGCGGCCGGACGATCGGCCGGCTGAAGACCATCCCCAACTGATCCGCAGACCGCCGTCGACTCATCTCCTGGCGACCCTCCGGGCGAATCAACATCACGGGCGACCCGGCGGGCGAGGTGCGCCTCGGGGTGCGGGGTTCGCGGCGCGCGGCGTCAATTGCATGGCTCCCGGGTTCGCGGTCTACGCTTCGTGGGGCCGATTGCTCCGACGCCACGGAGCACGCGCTTCTCCGCCGCGGCGGACTGGCAAGCTCTCCCACGTGGGCTCATTCCACCCTGGCTGGGCGCCGTGGCGACCGCGACGTCTCTCCCGAGGCTTTGAGGTTCTCGGGGAAGACAAAGGGCTGGGTGGCCGAGGGCGGTTACCTGCCCTCGGCCACCCAGCCCTTTGTTGTCGTCGCCCGGCGAAAATGCGGGGATGACCTGAAAAAGTAGAATGTCCCCCTTATTCTCGTTGGCCCGAAAAAGTAGAATGTCCCCTTTGTTTCCCTATCAAGCAGCAGCGGCACCGATATGGAG
>JACQVT010000412.1 GCA_016209665.1 Planctomycetota bacterium
GAGGCGTGCATCCCTGCCCGCGATTTCTTTTCATCATACGCGAAGGCATCGGCGGGCAGGTTTGCCCGCCCCCCAAGGCCGCTCGCAGAACCAGAAGGCGGGCAGGGATGCCCACACCCCAAGGCCGCTCGCAGAGCCAGAAGGCGGGCAGGGATGCCCGCCCCCCTCAAGATGGGTCATCGTGGCCGCACGGAGGCTTGGCAGATGACGGCACCGGCCACGATCAGGCCCGCGGCCATCAGGAGGTCGCCGCCCAGCGGCACACCCAGGTACAAGCAACTGATGACGGTGGACAGCAGGGGGGTGAAGAAGGACAGGCTGGTCACGAGGATGACGTTGCCCTTGCGCATCGCGATGTCCCACAGGACATAGGCGAGCAGCGTGGGGAAAAGCGTCAGGTAGGCCAGCTCCGCGAACGCCCGCACGCTCAGCGGCAGGTGCAGGTAGCGATCGGTCATGGCGTGCAGCGCGCCCAGCGCGATACCGGTGGCGATGAGGAACAGCGGCACGGCGCCGTGGGTGGTGCCGGCCGCCCAGCGCCGGGCGAGATTGGAATAGAGCGCCCAACTGGCGGCCGCCGTCAGGGCCAGGCCATACGGCCACGGGTTCACGGCCAGGCCCGAGCGAAAGGACGTCCACGAAATCGAACCGCGAGACACCGCCCAGAACGCCCCGGCCGTCGCCAGCGCCAGCCCGGGCCACAGCCACGCGCCGGCCCGCTTTTTCAGTAGCGGCACCGCGAGTGCCAGCGTCAGGGCCGGCCACAGGTAGTTGATCAACCCGACCTCGATCGTCTGGGCGTGCGTGGCCGCCCGGTCGATCGCCCGGTAGAGCGACAGGTTGTACAGGACAAACAAGCCGCCGCAGCCGAGCAGGTAGTCCGGCGGCAGGCAGAGCATCCGACGAACCCGCCCGCGGCGGCCTGGAGCCCATCCCAAAAACCTGGACTCCGACCGACGGGACGCTCGCCCCGGAGAGCAGGCCGGCTCCACACGGGTTTTGGGACCGGCTCCCACGCCGATCACCAGACCGATGATGCCGCCCAGCAGATTCGCCACCGCGGCCGACGGCAGCACGCCCATCTGCGACTGCACGCCGCGGGCGACCGCCACCAGGCTCGCCCACATCAGAAGGGCGAGTATGCCCAGTATCGTGCCCGTGGTCTCGTCGCGTCGCGAAATGCCGTCTGCCCCGAATGATCGACCAGTGATTCGTCAACGAACAGAATTGCCGCGTCTCAAGTTGCCCGCCGCAGCCCTCAAACCCCAAGCCTCAAGCCTCAGGCTTCAAGCCCATCCGTCACTTCTTCTTCGCCTCGGCTTCGGTCACCGCGGCCCGGACTTCCTTGAGGAGTTCATCGACCTTGAACGGCTTGAACAGGACGGCGGACAGACCCTCCGGTTCGGCCCGGATGATCGAGTGGCTCGGATCGTAGCCGAAGCCGGTCATGAAGATCACCGGGCAGCACGGCCGTAACTCGCGGACGGCCCGAAAGACCTCGTAGCCGGTCTTGCCGGGCATGCGGATGTCGGTCAACACCAGGTCGTATGCCCGCTGGCCGATCAGGGCGGTGGCCTCTTCGCCGTCGCGGGCGGTGTCCACCGAGCAGCCGTACTTGGCGAGCACGTCCCGCACCGTCTCGCGGATCGTCTGCTCGTCATCGATGACCAGCACGCGCTTGGCGGCCAGCAGCGGATCGGCCGACGGCACGCGGGGCCGGGCCCCCAGGATGCCGCCCTCCGGCTTGGTCACCTGCTTGACGGACTCCTTGATCTTGGCCACGTTGTCGATGATGGCCTGCAAGCGGTGCCGGAGGTCGTCGTGGCCGATGTAGTCCTCGATGAGCGTGCTGGCGTCGCACAGGATGTCGGCCAGCGGGGCGGCGATCTCGTTCAGCACGTTGTCCACCAGCCGCCCGGTGGTCTCGCGGCGCTCGACGACCAGCACCTCGAACATCCGCAGGGCGATGGCGATGTAGCGGCCGAAGATCTCCGTGAACTGCCGGTCGTCCTCGGTGAACGCGCCGGGGGTCCGGGCCTCGATGTTGAACGTCCCGATCACCTGGTCGTGCAGGTACAGCGGCACGGTGAGGCTGGACCTGGCCTCGTTGATGCCCCGCAGGTAGCGCGGGTCGTTGCGGACGTCGGGGCAGATGTAGCTGCGGCCGGTGGCGGCCACGTAACCGCTGATCCCGCTGTTTTCCGTCGAGCAGTAGATGTCGATCTGCTGGGCCTCGGGCGGCATGCCCGCGCACAGCACGATCTCCAGCTTGTTGGTGTCCTTGTGCAGCAGGCGGATGCAGAAGTTGTCGTAGTTCAGCAGCTCGCGGGTGTAGCGGACGATCTTCTGCTCGAGCAGATCGAGACGCTGGCGGAGGTTCAGCTTCTGGAGCTGCTCGGCGTCGAACCGCACGAGTTCCCGACCGGCCTTGTCGATGGCGTCCATCTTCTTCTGCAATCGCCGGGCCCGCGTCACCTCGGTGACGACGACCACCAGCCGGTCGGTCGGCTGGCCCTCTTTGGCGAGCGGCGTGATGGTGGCCTCGAAGTAGCGGTCGTCCTCGGTGGTCAGGCTGATCGACCGCGTGCGGCGGCGCGAAGCGTCGTCGGTCGCCGCCCCGTAAGTCTCGGTGCACAACGACCGAATCCGCTCACGTACTTGTTCGGGCAGAGCGTTGTGGCCGGCGTTCGACCAAATGAGCTGGCCCTCGACGTCGAGAATGCAGACCGCCTGGTCGATGGCGTCCAGGACGGCCGCCAACGCAACCCGCGTTGCGATCTGCGACGCCTCCCCCAGCCACGAGGCAGGTCCCAGGACCCAATCGAAGTGATCAGCCACCGCCGCGGCCAGGGCCGCCTCCAGGTCCGCTACGGTCGCAACCGCGGCCAGGCGTTCCAGTGCCGCCCGGAGGGGGGCGTTTTCGTCAGACTCCGGCAGGATCAGGAGTGCCTTTCGTCCCGGAACCGGCGCTGAATCCATCCGCTGACCATCCAAGCTGATCGACCCTCCCGATCGCGGCTTATACAATGGTATTCCGGCCGACCGGCGTATACCACCGGAATCAAGCCTCGGCGGCTCCCACAGAGTCAACTGTCCCAAGTCTATGCCCCAGCGGCGGTTTCGCCCACCGCAATCTCGATTGGACGCCAGGGCAGGCCTGCCTAGTGAACCCCGGATTGAGTCTCGGCCGCTCGGGGAAGCCCGGACCGCTGCCGCCGAGGGGGGTTTTCGGACGTCGCGTCATCCGCGGCGAAGGCGGCGTGCTCCCCGGCCTGAGCGATCATGATGGGGCATAACCATTCGGAGACGAACTGACGGTTGGCCCAGCCGGTGTGGCCGCCCGTGTTCCCCGAGTCTGCCATCTTCCGCGAATAGGGCTGTTGGCGAAGCTTGTGCGAGTAGAGCCGCCGGTCCGCATCGTCGAGGCCCCAGGGCATCTGGAAACCGACCGCGCCGGCGGCGGAGGTGTGCCGGCCGTCGATCGTACCCATCAGTGTGGTGCCCGCCTTCAGGAAGCCGACGTCGTGTCGCGAGTAGAAGTTCCACACACCGTGCTGCGTTCGGCGGAGGGCCCGCCGCAGGTCGTAATCGGGCGACACCGCCGGCGCCAGCAGCAGGGCGGAGGTAATCTGTCGCTCGGGCGGCAGTGCTTCCAGCGCCAGCAGGGCGACGCCGCCGCCGCCCGAATGCCCGATGATGTGCACCGGCTGGTCGGGATGCCGGTCCTGATAGTCCATGATCTTGCGGGCGACCTTGGCGGCTTCGTGCTTGTTGCGGTCCAGCGCTCGCAGATTCACCGGGAACAACAGGATAGTACCCGCGGTCCAGTCGTAGACCTCGACGGCTCCCGGCCAGCCGCCGCTGATGAGCCCCTTGGCGACATTGCGGTTCAGATAGCTGGCCCCCTCGATGCCGGGCAGGATCACGGTGTAACCGTGTGCCAGCCGATCCGGCGCGACGTACCTGGTCGGCCCGCAGCCGCAGACCAGCGGCAGGGCCAGAACCCCAACGATACACACGGCATCCTGGCAGTAGCGGCGGATGACCAAGGCAAACCCCGTTCGACCAACCCCGTCGTTGCGAAGCTGCATCTCTCCGTGACCCATCAGCGGCGTCGCCCCAAACCCGGCGGCAAAGTGGGGATGATACCGTGTGGGCCCGTCTCCCACAAGGTGGCCTCCCCGGTTGTGACGGCGTCGAGCCCTTCCAGCCGCCAGTCCATCTTCATCGGCAGACCGCGGCAAGTTGCTGTAACCGGGGGAGTTATGACGGGTGGCCGCCTCAGAGGGGGTTCATCCGACTCCCGTTGTCAACGTTCTATCGCGGATCGAGGCAAATCGTTGACCGCGTCCGGCCTGGCGGGCACAATGGTCCGCTGGTCAGCCGGGAAGGCGTCGGTGTCGCGAGGGCCGTCATCCAAGAGGCGGGCAGGGATGCCCCCCCCCGAACAGGGACGATCGTGGGTGAATGCGGACCGGAGGCTAGATGATTCATAAGTTATTGTGTCGACATGGGATAGCCTCGGCGAGAAGCCAGCGGTTCGTTCAGGAACGGGCCGTCGCTGTTGTGTTTCTGGCGTGTGCGACGCTTTCGGCCGGCGAGCCGAGCGTGACGTGGTATCGGCTTCAGTCGCCGGGGCTCGACGGGGAGGAGATCGAGCAGGCGTCGGACCTGTGTTACGGCCCACTCGGGGAGTACCGTGGCCTTTGGACGGTGTGCGACCGCAACGGCGGGCGGTCGGCGGGGCGGATCTACCTGTTCGCCCCGAAGGCCCTGGCGGCCGCCCGCGCCGGGGGTTCGATCACGGCTGACCACGAGTTCACCGTCACCCCGCCTCCCGTTGGCTGGTCCACGTTCGGACGCGACCATGCCCGGCTCGGGCCGGACGTGCTGAACCACATCGAGGAACGGGTGGCGGCCGGCCTGACCGGAGGGGACGGCAAGCGGCTGGACCTGGAGGCCGTGACCATCGGTGTATCGTCCGCAGCCCCGCACAAGCCGCGGCTGTTCGTCGTCGCGGAAGAGCCCTACTCGCTCATGCTGGAACTCGAAGTCAGAGCCGGCCAGGGTGCCTCAGCGTCAGCGGAACTCATCGCCGCGTACCGTTACTTCGAGCGTGACGAGGGCCACGGCGCGGACTTCAACGACGGTCTGGAAGGGCTCGCCTACGCCGGGTCGCCCGGTGAGTTCTGGTGGGCCGAGGAGGGGACGCGACTGCACCAGCCCAACGCTCACCCGCGGCTGTTCTTCAGCGATCCGCGCGTGGGCCGGGGCGAGTTGAAGGAGGGCGCCCTCGTCGTCGACCAGCCGATCAGCGATGCCCTGACCGGGGCGGTCCGCGAACGCAAGGACGGCGCCGCCCAGACGCTCAACGCCCTGTGCGTGATGAAGGACGGGCGTCTGCTGGCGGTGGACCGTAACGGCGGCTGGGTGTTGCTGATCGATCCGGTTTCTCGCACCGCGGCTCGGTGGTTCAACGTCTACAACGTGGGCGGCACGAACCTCCGCGAAGCCTTGGCGGCGTTCCCCGGCCCGCGCGGCATGACCTACGTCAGCATCGAGGGCATCGCCGTCGACGACCGCGGCAGCGTCTGGCTGGTCGACGACCCGGCGATGCCCGAGCCGTTTCGCGCTTCGTGCCTGGTCCGCATTTCGGGGTTGCCCTTGCCACCCGAGGGGGATCCCGCTTCGTCGCGGGGGACCCTGGTGCCGGGAAGCGCGGGGACAAGCCCCGCGGCTCGTTGAGTCATCCGTCGCTTGACAGGTTCGCACGGCACCCCTATAGTGGGCTTACTCTACTGCGGGGTGGAGCAGTTGGTAGCTCGCGAGGCTCATAACCTCGAGGTCACAGGTTCGAGTCCTGTCCCCGCTAGTTCCCGTTCAGAGTTCCTTTCTCGCGAAACCCGGGGCCTCTGGCTGGAGTGGCCTTCGGCCATTAGGCCTGGATGATGGGCCGGGACTCTAGTGTTCCTCCTCGTAAGTTCGGTGACGTATTCCCTTCCTTTCCGCTATCCCGCCGCCTTGACCGGGCGAGGCTGGTACTGCGCCAGTCTGGCCAAC
>JACQVT010000413.1 GCA_016209665.1 Planctomycetota bacterium
CTCATAGCCCCGCCGCTCAACTCGCCGTAATGCACAAGTCGGGGGCCAGCGCTTCCGTTACGCTCGAAAACCGCCCCTGGCGGCCCCGCCAGCCGTGGACGGCAACTGCCGACACGCCGTTGGTATACAAGCCGGCGATCACAGCCGTCCAAACCTGCCTCACGCGGCCGTCAGCCCTCGAAAAACGAACGGCGGTCGCTTATCCTGGGACTAGACAGGATCGTTGCCGTCCGCCGCGACGCCGACCGCGTGCAGAAGGCATCCCAGAACCAACTCGAACAGCTCGTCATTCGCTACGCCGACTTGCGGCCAGCCCATCCGGTCGAGGGTCGACTCGTGCGTCACCTGCTCTCCATTGCGGTACGCAGGGCGGGCAGTCTGCACGAGGCGGCGGAGCGGCCTTCCGAATCGGCACCGGCGCGTCTCCAGGCCGATGGTCCTGTAACATACCATGTCCAATAGAGTTACGGCTTCAGATGACGTCGTAGTCGTAATCTGACATCAGCTCGCAATAGTTTCCTGACATCAGCCCTATCTGGGCGACTGCTACGATCCCTGGTATGCCCCGGCCTATGGCTGGTGATGCTGACGCTGATTGATTCGCGGTGGCCAGCGGTCTAGACTGGCCGACCCGGTGCCCGGCCTCGGCTTCAACTACACCGGCACGGGGCATCTGCTCGGGACACGGAACGGAGACGGTCATGACCGTAGCGGTTCGCCTCTTCGCGTGGGGTGGGATGGGCTTGTCCATGTTGACTTCCGGCTGTGCCGCAACGGGTACGCGGTCCGCCGGCGAGAGTGCCGACGCGCCGCTGCTGGCCTGTCGGCTGGCGAACTACGGCAAGTACGAGGATACGGGCTGGGCGCATTTGCACTCGATGGGCATCAAGCACGTGTTCATCAGTGTGCCGACGGCGGGCCAGGTGGACAAGGTCGAACAGAAACTCGCGCAGTACGGCCTCGACGCCGTGGTCATGCGGGGCAGCACCGACCTTTCGAAGGAATCCAGCGTCGAGGAACTGGCCGGTCAGATGGCGATGTGCCGCCGGATGCGCGTGAAGTACATGTTCCTGTCGGCCAAGCTGAACGGGGCGGACAGGAAGGTGGTGTACGACCGCCTCCGCCGGGCCGGCGACGTCGCCCGCGAGAACGGCGTGACCATCGTGCTCGAGACGCATCCGGAGCTGGGCACCAATGCCGACGTGCACAGCGAGACCATGCGGGCCATCAACCATCCGAACGTCCGCGTCAACTTCGATACCGGCAACGTCACGTACTACAACCGCGGCACAACCGCCCTGGCCGAGCTGAAGAAGATCGTCGACTACGTCGCCACGGTGGAGATCAAGGACCACAACGGCGAGTTCGAGACGTGGAACTTCCCGGCCTTCGGCAAGGGGGTCGTGGACATCGCGGGCGTGCTTCGCGTGCTGCAAGAGCACGGCTACCACGGCCCGATCACGATTGAGATCGAGGGTGTCAAGGGCCAGGATCGCTCCGAGGCCCGGATCAGAAAGGATCTCGAGGACTCGGTGGCTTATCTGCGGTCCATTCAGTCGTTCAGGTAATTCGTTGGAGCGATCCAAACGACCGTGCGCGATTGTGGGAAACTAGCGAGCCGCGGGCTTCAGCCCGCGCGGACGTACCTCGCCGGGCGCATCCCAGGATCGCGCACGGTCCCAAACAAGTGAGGACCACGATGGCGGACAGGCAAAGTGTTTCCCGGCGGCGGTTCCTGGGTACCGGTATGGCGGTGGGCTCGGCGGTGCTGCTCGCCCCGGGGCAAGGCCGGGCGGCCGAGGGCGACAAGGACGACATCCGCTGCGGCTTCATCGGCGTCGGCGGCCGCGGGTTCGGCGACTTGCAGGCCATCCACAAGTCGCCGGGCGTCAAGGTGACCGCCCTGTGCGACATCAACGGGAAGAACCTCAACCGGGCGGCGGAGCACGTCGCCGACGACGGCCCGAAGCTGTTCGAGGATTACCGCGACCTGGTCGCCTTCAAGGGGCTGGACGCGGTTTTCATCGCCACGCCGTGCTACCTGCACGCCGAGATGGCCATCGCCGTGCTGGATTCGGGCCGCCACTGCTACCTCGAAAAGCCGATGGCCATCACCATGAAGGACCTCAACGCCGTCCACGCCGCCACGAGGCGCTCCAAGGGCATCCTCCAGATCGGCACGCAACTGCGCTACGCGAGTCCGTGGAAGCCTACCCTCGAGGCCATCACCTCCGGCAAGGTCGGCAAGCCGATCCTGGTCCGGGCGTTCCGCAACAACGCCGGCAATTTCCCCGGAAACGGCTGGTTCGTCGACCCGGTCAAGTCCGGCGACGTGATGCTGGAGCAGGCAGTGCACGAGTTCGACATCTTCAACGCGATCTTTCAGGGTGTCCCGCGTCGCGGGGCGGGCTTCGGCGGCCAGGCCCTGCGCGAGAGCGTCGGCCCGATGCACGACCACTTCACGCTGTGCCTGGACTACGGCGAGAACCAGCAGGTGGGCTACACGCATTCGTGGCTGGCCGCCCGGGATGTCGGCTGCGACGGCATGAACGAGTTCGTCTACTGCGTGGACGGCACGGTTGACATCCACGGCGGCCACATCTACCACCGCGAGGCCAAGATCGTGAAGAAGTCCGCCGTGGGCACGCAGCCGGCCGAAATGACCAACCGGGAGGACGTGCCCCGCGAGTCCAAGGGCGACTCGACGCAACTGGCCGTCGACGACTTCTTCCGCTGCTGCCGAAAGGGGGAGCGGCCGCTGGCCAACGCGGATACCGGCCGCGACGCAGTGTTAGTCGGTTTACTGTGCCGTAAAGCCCTGGCCGAGGGCCGCGTGGTCACCATGGACGAAGTCCTCGCCGAAGCCTGAGACCACGCATCTGACGGCAGCTAAAGCATTGTCATATCATTAATTATGACCACGGGCGGCTCATACTCGGGTTTGGCTCGCGGCCCGGGGATTGCATGACGGCAGCCCCCCGGGGGGACCGTGGGCCGGAAGGTCCGCGTAAAAAATGCGATTATTTTCAGAAAGGGCCTTGAAGTCGACGAAATACATGCTATCATGTCGACGGATTGGTTTGGACTCCAGCAGGGTGCTGCAAGTCAGGGCGTCGGCGGAGTCGACATGTCTATCGTCCGTGCCAGAGGTTACAGGAGGCTCCTATGATTCCAAGCATGGGAATCACACACAGACCGCGAAGCGCAGGCCGTGCCGGCCGCCGGGCGTTCACGCTGATCGAGGTGCTGGTCGTCGTGGCCATCATCGCTCTGCTGGTTTCGATCCTGATCCCGTCGCTCGCGGCGGCGCGAGAGCAGGCCAAGCGGACCCTCTGTGCCTCGAACCTGCATCAGCAGCAGTTGGCCATGAACTCCTACAGCAAGGAGCATAAGGACTATCTTCCCTGGCGTGGCTGGTTCAGCTACACCATTTCCGAGGTCCCCGCGGAAGCCTATGGTACCGGCGGTGACTCGACCAAAGTCCTCGTCAACCTGGCATTGCTCATGGGCAAGCACCTTGGTTCGAAGGACAAGACGACACGGGACGTGCGTTTCGTGAAGAGTAATGACTGGGACGTGTTGTACTGCCCCAACACGAAGGAGGAGTACCAAAACGCCAAGGACGGAGGGCTTCCGACGCTGTGGGATGCGCCACCGACGGGACCCCGGTTCACCTGGGGAGGGTATAACTACGGCGTGCCCATGGCCAGCCGGGTCGGCTCGCCGAGGTTCGGCCTGGACGTCTATCCGCGAATCATCTTCCGGATCGAGAGAAAGGGCGATAAGGAGGAGAAGAAGTACGTGCTCGACGGTCGGTGGTGTAGGTTCCTTGCGACGAAGTACTTCTACAAGAACTTGGAGTTGGACAAGGCCTGGGACCAGGTGACGCAAGAGCAGATCGACGATCTACGAATTCTCAGCCTGGTGCCCCGCGGGATGAGTCCTTTGGTCATCGACGCGACGATCGGCGGGTTCCAGACGCCGCACAGGGACGGGATCAACGCCGCGTACAGCGACGGCCATGCCCGGTTCGTGCAGCACAAGCCGTCTGAACTCAAGGGCCTCACCAGCGGCGCTCCGAAATCCTTTGCACTCTGGTACGATGCCATGCATCATCCGTGATGTGTGGTGATTTGTGTTTCGAAGGCGCGTTCTGGCGGGGGGGCCAGTGCATCTTCGCGCGACGTGAGGGACAGGGCGGGCCACGCTGGGCGCGGGAGC
>JACQVT010000414.1 GCA_016209665.1 Planctomycetota bacterium
GACCTTTCTCACTTCTCACTTCTCACTTCCCCCCGGTTCACCGTCCATGTTGTTGATTCGACGACCCTCGCCCGGCCGTCAAAAGAGAGGAACCCACGACGAGGAATATGCGTTTCTGCGGAACGAGGCCAGGCCTGCAGAGGAGCATTTCCCCTCTGGCGGCCCCGAAAACGCCGCTCTCATCCAGCCGTACTTCAGGCAGCCGCCGAGAGCGAACCCACGCGACGCAGCGCCTCAGGGGCCCAGGAACACGCCCCCCGACAGCTTGAACCCGTCCGACTTCCTCACCCGCACGAGGCAGTTGTCCGAGTTGATGCCCATGGTGTTGAAGTCGCCCAGGTACGTCCGCGGCACCGTGATGGTCTGAATGCCGTTGGACATCACGTGGTCGTAGTAGGTGATTTCGACCGAGGCGGCCCGGATGACCACCTTCACGTAGTTCCACCACGCACCGTGCTTGAGCGTCGTCAGATGGATCCAGTTCTTGCCGTCGTAATACATGAACCCTTCCCGGTAGCCCACCCCGGGCAGGCCGTTGAACGCCGTGAACGCCCCGAACGCCAGCACGTTGTGCGGCGTGCCAATGCCCCCGACCCGCCGCGGCGAGGCGTCCAGCCCCTTGGCCAGATCCAGGAACCAGTCCTGCTGCCGGGCGACGTTGAGGTCCCCGTCCAGGCGGTAGGCGAACTCGAAGACCAGCGGGTTTTCGTTGGTCCCGTTGGTAGAGGTCATTCCCGCGCCGCCGGGAGCGGCCTGGATATACGGCACGAGGTTGTGGTAGTTCCGGCGGTTCTGCGCTTTCGCCCCGCCCACGCATTGCGGGCCGTCGATCCCTTCGGTCAGCTCGAACGTCATGCCCGCCCCGGACTGCACCGGCCAAGCGAGCCAGCATGCCGCCTCGTCCGCGTAGGACTCGAAGTCTTCGTGCATCCACAGCGGCCCGATCGTGGGCGTGTAGACCGGCGGACAATCCGGGTGCTCATCGGCCACGAACGGCACGCTGGGCCCGCTCCCGCAATCGAGGAAGGCAAGGAAGTCGTCGAGATCGATGTCGCCGTCCGGATAGCCGGTCGGTCCCCGGTCGAAGCAGGCGCACCCCGGCGGGACCGGACCGCCCCCGACGGTGGAGCAGCGCTGGAACTCGGCGAAGTCCAGCCCATCCACGTCGCCGTCCGCATCACTGTCCGCGAACGGCGTCGGACAGCAGGGGATGACGCCGCAGGGCATGTTGTCCCCTTGATAGGTTCCGCCCACGGCGCCGCACGTCGCCTCCTGGGTCTGGCTGCACTGGCCGTCGGCCTGACAGCACGCCCCGGTGTTGCCCGGCACCACGATGCCCTCTCCGCCATACAGGACGAAGTCGTCGAAGCTGGGACGGCCGGCCCCCGGGCTGCCCTTGAGGCACCGCCGGGGCGCCACCGCGCAGTCCCAGGATGACGAGTTGATTTCGCAGGCCGTCCCAAAACCGCTGTGAAGGGTGTTGAAAGAGCCGGTGTAAACGCGGGGAGCGGTGGCGATGCTGTAGGCCCCCGGACCATTGAAATACGACGTGTATTCGATCTGGACCGTGGTGCTCTTGATGGTCAGCGTGACGATGCCGCCGTTGAGGTCGGTCGAAGCATCGGCCCCTTCGCCTCCGTCGATGGCAAAGTCTCCGCTGCCCGGAAAGACGCCCGCGTCCAGCGTCCACCACTTCCGGCCGTCGAAGAAGGCCAAGTGGCGGTTCTTCGGCCCGTGCGTCGCGTCCGCACAGTGACAGGGGTCGGGGTCCAGGTAGGCAACGAAACCGACGGCGATGCTGGCGTGGACCGCCGCGGTGTTCGGGTCAGGACAGCCCGGGATGGCCACGTTCTGGGCACAGATGATCTTCGACCACTCCCCGGTCGCCACCGGCGGGTCGCAGGCCGTCGAGCAGTCCGGACCCCATATGTAATCCGTGGGGGCCTTGTCGCTGCCCATCGAGAGTTCCATGTAGACGTTGGCCGGGTGGATCTTGTTGCCGGTCTGGTGGTTCATGTTGAACGACATGACCAGCGGGTTGGCGTCCGTACCGGCCACCGCTCCGTACTGGGCGCCGAAGGTGTTGGCGATGTCGTCCAGGATGGTCACGGTGATGTGCCCGAGCTGGGCGTCCACCTGGTTGGGCAGCCCGTTGCCGAACGGCTCGGAGAACGCCAGCAGGGTGTCCTCGATGTTGAACTCCGAACCGCACTTGTTGGTGTTGGCGTCGTTCCGCGAGGTCGTCGCCCACACCGTCCGCATGGGCGTGTTGGACTTTTCCGCGTCCAACGGACACTTGTCGACGCACGGGAACGAATGCTCCGGACAGTAACAGTCGTAGTCGTCGCAGAAGATCTCGTTCACAAAGCCGCTCGGGCAAACGGCCAGCGCGCCGGCCGGAAAGGCCGCCAGCCAGCCCGCTGCCGCGATCGTCCCAACGATGGAAATGGGGTTCCTCATGTGTCGGCCCTCCAGAAATGGGTGGACAAACTCACCGCTTGCAGCAAAAAGCGACACCACACGTCGCGCACGCGCGTGCGTGCGCGACGTGCTAACAGTCCGCCGCCGGCTCCGCCGTTCCCAAAAAACTGCGGAGCCTTCTCGTCATCCGGCAAAGCTCAACACCGCACGGCGGGCAATCGTCCACAAACGTCGCGGTACTCGGACCTGGCCGACCCGCTCAGCCGCGTCGCCGACGCAGCAGCGGCAGCCCGCCCAGAGCCAGAATCAACAGCGCCGACGGCTCGGGAACGATCTCGCCGCCGGTGACGTAGACGTTGTCGATCCAACTGTTGTCGTCCGTGGTGCCGACAGAGCGGATCCGGATCTTGTCAATTCCGGTGGCCGCGACGTTGGACCATATCGGGTTTGCTCGGGTGAAAGCATCCACGTGAGCAACGATGTTGAACCCGCTGGTCGAGTTGGGGGTGATCTCCAACCAGATGTGGTTCCAGGAAGCCTGGGCAAACACCTTGCCCCCTGTCTCGCGGATCCAATTCGCTCCATTCCACCAGTACGGGTTGTTGTTGCCCGCGTCGATCACTTTCGAGTTGGCCGCGCCGGCGACGACCGTGCTGCCCTGAAGGAGTTCGAAGACGAAGTTGGTGGTTTGCCGGTTGTTGTCGACCGGATTCCAATAGATGCCGGCGATGACCTTGTTGGCGGCGGTCGGCTGAAGGTACGCGCCCAGCGGCATCTCCACTCCATCGCCCAGATTGTTCTCGATCCCCAGGGCCACGCCCACCTCCTGGTCCAGGTTGTTCTCCGGACTGAAGGCGCTCGTGTTACTCATGATCGAGTACCGGCTCGCGCCCGCCTGGGTGGCCCAGTTCGCGTTGTAGCTCGCATCTCCGGTGCCGGTGCCATAGGAGTCCCAGGTCTCCACGTAATTAAGCGGCACCGCCATGACAGGAGAGACCAGCGCGAGCAATGCCAATACAACCAAGAGATTTTTCATGTGCCTCCTCCTCTCGTGAGTAACCTGCCCGTGCGACAGGTCCGCCCCCGGAGCCAGCGAGGGCGTCGCCTCTAATTGATTCTCCGGCCGAACTGACGTGTGACGTGACGGGGCTGACGTGCAACCCCTCGGCCGGAGGTCGATCTGCTTTCCTACCACCGAGAGATCATCAAAAACCCTCTCTTACCAGCCAGCCTAATCGCTCGGCCCGATTTCGTCAACCAAAATCTTGTCCTTTCGTCGATAAACTGAGGCTGAAGCCGGGACTTCCCGGATCGCCGCGCCCAGTCACGCCGCGGCCCATGTTCGCTTCAAGTATGGTTCAGCCCCACGTTACGCCTACCCTTCTTCGGGTTCTTTTCGGCACGTCCTGGGTGGAACGAGGCCCGTCAGAGCCTTGTTTGAAGGGCCAGTTGACAGACCTGGCGAGCGATGCCCTAATGCACCAGCCACGTGCCCGGCGGCTGGGAGAAGTTGCCCTCGCGCCCCAGGACGGGCACCGGCCGGCCGGTGCCTGTGCTCTTTCTGACCCATCCGGCGTGATGACGTGCGGGTAGGCCCGGCGAAGATCACCCTCATTGGGGCAGGAACACGCCGCCCGACAGCTTGTAGCCGTCGCTGCCGTTGACCCGCGCGACGCACGTATCCGCGTTTATCCCCATGGTGCTGAAATCACCCGTGTACGCTCGCGGCACGGTCAGGTGTTGGATCCCGTTCGACAGGGCCTCGTCATAGTAGGTGATATGCACGGTCGTGGCCCTGATGACCACGGTCAGGAAGTTCCACCCCGCTGCGTGACGGAGCGTGGTCTGATGATGGAACCAGTTCTGGCCATCGTAGTACATGAGGCCTTCCCGGTAACCCACGCCCGGCAAGCCGTTGTATGCGGTGAAGGCGCCGAACGCGAGGACATTGTGGGGTGTGCCGATGCCTGAGACTCTCCGGGGCGCGGAGTCCATCCCCTTGGCGAGATCCCAGAAGAAGTCCTGCGATCGCGCGGTATCGATAGGCGACTTAAGGGTGTAGGCGGCTTCGAAAACCAACGGTGCTTCATCGGTCCCGTTGACCGAGGTCTTGCCGGCGCCGCCCCCGGCAGCCTGAATGTGCGGCAGGAGATCGTGGTAGTTTCGGCGGATACCCGATTTGGCCCCGCCCATGCACTTCGGGCCGTAGATCCCCCCTTCGAGAAAGAAAGCCATGCCGGCGCCGCTCTGGATGGGCCACGCGACTCCCGTCTCCTCCCCGCTGGCGTAAGACTCCCAGTCCTCGTAGAACCACGTGGTGGCCTCGATGGACGGTGGGCAGTTCGGGTGGTCGGCCGACACGAACGCCACACTGGGCCCGCTCCCGCAGTCCAAGAAAGCAAGGAAGTCGTCGAGATCGATGTCGCCGTCCGGGAATCCATCCGGGCCCACGTCGAAACAGCCACACCCGGCAGGGACATTGCCGCCGCCCAGCGTCAGGCAGCGCTGGAACACGGCGAAGTCTTCCGCGTCGACGTCGTTGTCGCCGTCGGCGTCTGCAAAGGGCTCCCGACAGCAGAGCGTGCCGAGACAGATCGTGTTCGGTCCCTGCCACACGCCCCCCTGCTCCGTCTCGCACTCATAGTCGGTCAGTCCGTCGGTGCAGCCGCCGCCCGTCCCGCAGCAGGCACCGATCGGGGCAGGCAATGTGTGCCCTTCCCCGCCGTACAGGGTGACGTTGTCAAAAGCCGGCCGTCCGGCACCGAGATTACCTTTGATACACTTGTAACGCCTTTCGCCGGTCGGTTCATTCGCGCACGCCCAGCTACCCGAATCAATGAGGCAGGCCTGCCCGAACCCCATGTGAAGCCTGTTGAATGGGCCCAGGTAGTCCCGCGGAATCTCGCACCAGCTATACTCGTCCGGCTCGGGCTCCTCCGCGGTCATCTCCACCTTGAACATCGTGGACGTGATCGTCATGCGGACGATGTTCGCCTGGCTCCGCATCACGAAGTCGCCCTCACCCGTGAACGAGGCCGGAAGTGTCCACCACTTGTACCCGTCAAAAACTGCCAGATGCTCGTTGGTGGCACTGGAAAGCACGGGATCGGTGCAGTGGCACGGGTCCTTATCGAGGTACGCGTGGGCGCCCACGGCGATGCTGCTGTGGTGTGGGGCCGAAGCGATCGGCGGGCAACCGGCCGGCGGCACGTCCTGCTGACAGATCATCGGGATCTCTCGGGCGGCACCGTAATCAGGTGCGCACGCCGTTTCACAATAAGGGCTGAAAACGTAGTCCGTTGGCGCCCGGTCATCCACGCTCGTCATCGAGTCGTATAGCGACAGCTCGAAGAAGACGTTGGCATGGGTGAGCTTATCGACCGTCGGGCCGTTGTTCATCACGAATTGAAGGATCAGGGGACTCGCGTCCGTGCCAAGAACGGCGTCGGACGAGCCTCCGAAGATTCTGTTGATGTCGGTGGCCAGACCCACCGTGTTCCACCCGAGCTGGCCGTCTCCCTGGTTAGGCATCCCGAGGGAGAACGGCTCGCTGGCCACTTGCGAGCCCTCGGTCGGAACGCACGTCAGAGATTCATCGATGTTGACCTGGGCACCGCAGGTTAAGGATTTCCACACCGCCCGCGCCGCGCCGTTATTCTTCACGCACCCATCACCCTCGGGAAGGCATGCCTCGTTCGGGTCGGGCGGCGCGTTAATGCAGTACCGGTCTATATCATCGCAGAAGATCGCGCCCGGCTGGTCGGTGTAACACCACCTGGGCCCGGCCAGCACGCCCCCTGGGGCGAGAACGACAACAACGCCAAGAGCAAACAGGGACCCAGAGCAGCGTTCCTTAGAGTACTTCATTGTCGACATGATAAGGATCCTCCTATTTAGCCTGCCCGTGCGACAGGTCCGCCCCCGGGTTGGCGAGGGCATCGCCTCGACTTGGTTCTCCGGCCGAACTGATGTGAGACGTGAAGGGATTTTCGTGCAACCCCTCCTGGCCGGAGGTCGATCTACCTTCCTTCCGCCGAGAGACGGCGAAAGATTCTCTCTGGCTGGCCAGCATAGCCGGCTGACCCAATTTCGTCAACGAAAATGTTCTGGATTCGTCGATGAAATGCAGGTCAAGAATCCAGGGAGCCTGAATGGCCCTGCTCGGCTGCACGGCGGCCCAGGTTCGCTTCAACTATGGTACAGCCCCACCGCGCGCCCACCCCACTGCGGGCCATTTTTGAGGCCGCCGCGAGCGGAACGGGACTGCACGCACGATGGACGGCATCCACCCTCGGTCGCGTCTCTCGACGGGAAGTCCTATTGCGTAGTGGCTTTACCTCGGAATGGATATACTTCCGCAGGGAACATCTCCCCGGTCAAATCCAACTCACTGCGGTCCCGGACCGCAAAGGAGAGCATCGGATGACTCAGACCCCTAAGACCCCTAAAGTTCGACAGGCATCCACCACCCGCCGCGACTTCATCACGCTCACCGCTGCCGCGGCCGGCGCCGCCACGCTGACCGTCGCCCAGAGCGCCCACGCCGCCGGCAGCCAAGCCATCCGCGTCGGTCTCATCGGCTGCGGAGGCCGCGGAACCGGCGCCGCCGGCCAGGCCCTCATGGCCGGGCCGGACGTCAAGCTCGTCGCCCTCTGCGACGTATTCAAGGACAAGGTCGAGAGGACGCTCAAGCAGCTCAAGGAGAAGCACGGTGAGCAGGTCCAGGTCGACGACGACCACTGCTTCGTCGGCCTCGACGGCTACCAGAAGGTCGTCGACTCCGCCTACGCGGTGCTGATCGCCTGCGCGTCCAAGTTCCACCCCATGTACGCCGAGGCCGCCATCCAGGCCGGCAAGCATGTCTTCGTCGAGAAGCCCCACGGCATCGACCCTGCCGGCGTGAGGCGCATGAAGGCCGTCTGCGATCTGGCCAAGTCCAAGGGCCTCAGCATCGTTTCGGGTCTGCACAGCCGCTGGCACGCC
Organism: Planctomycetota bacterium; assembly: GCA_016209665.1. Classification (GTDB taxonomy): domain Bacteria; phylum Planctomycetota; class Phycisphaerae; order UBA1845; family PWPN01; genus JACQVT01. The sequence continues at coordinate 7,405 of JACQVT010000414.1, forward strand.
GGCTGGCAGGAGACGATCAAGCGCATTCACGACGGTGCCATCGGCGAGGTCGTGGCCGTCCAGTGCATGTTCCTTCGCCCGCCCTACGTCGTCGTCCCCCGGCCCGCCGGAGCCACCGAGATGCAATACCACTTCCGCAACTGGTACCACTTCTGCTGGCTCAGCGGCGATGATGTGCCCCAATCGCTCGTGCACAACCTCGACCGGGCTTCGTGGATCCTCAAGGAGCAGCAGCCCCGCTGGGCCTTCGGTCTCGGCGGCAGATCCGCGTCCTTCGGCGAGCAGTTCGGCGACATGTTCGACCACCACACCGTCGTCTACGAATACGAGGCCGGCCCCCGCGTCTATGCCATGTGCCGCACCCAGGCCGACACCTTCCAGCAGTACAACGAGGTTGCCTTGGGCACCAAGGGCACCTGCTCGCTGGCCGAGTGCAAGATCGACGGGGCCACCAAGTGGAAGTACGAAGGCCAGGTTCCCGATCCACAGCTCGTGGAACAGCAGGCCCTGATCGCCTCCGTCCGCGATTCGAAGCCCATCAGCAGCGCCTACCACATGTGCGACAGCACGATGATCAGCGTCCTCGGCCAGATCGCCTGCTACACCGGCAAGTACACCACGCTCAAGGAATGCTGGAACTCCGACTTCACCTTCGGCCCCACGCCCGAAAAGGTGACGATGGACATGACCCCGCCCACCAGACCCGACTCCGACGGCAACTACCCGCTCCCCAAACCGGGCATCACGAAGCTGCTGGGATGACGGGAGAGGTAATGGATGATAGATGAGCGGTGCGGAGGAAGCGCCACCGCACGTGCGGTTCACAGAGGCCGGGATCACGGACCATAGCCGCTGGCTGGACACGAAGGGCACCGAGGTTACGGCATGTTCCACTACACTGATGATGCAGCCTACAAGTCGATTTCCTCACAGCCGAGGTGGACCTTCAAGGCCTCCAAGCCAGCCGGCGATCATCCCGTCGGCGCCTATTTCACCAGCCTGGAGCCAGGCACCCCAAACCTGGCGATTCGACTCCGGATACCCAGGCGTAAATTGGTGTACCTCTTCAAATTCAACGGTGGGGATGGGTTGAGGCCCCTGTCCGGAGGCCGGGGGGAGTATGTGTTCTGGAGCCCGGCGGATTACAATGTGGATAAGGCCCGACAAGTGTGGTGCGGTGCGACGGAGGATCTACCATGATCGGCGGTAAGGACATTCTGATACCAACAAACCCCGGGCCTGCGGCCTTGGATTTGGCGGTACGCGCCATTAGTCGGCGATGGCCAACGGCAGTGTTTGAGAATGCCGAGACCGGGGACATGTTCGATACATACGGATCCCTTGGATTCGGACCAGTGCGGGAAA
>JACQVT010000415.1 GCA_016209665.1 Planctomycetota bacterium
CCCCCCGCTGGTCGCGGCGAGCCCCCCAGCGATCCGCCGCCGGTGGACCTTTCCGGGCATCGGGCCGATCGATCCCCGGCCCACCCGGCAACCGTTTGCCCGATGGAGCCGACGGCTTGTCAGGACCAGCGGGGCCCGTCGGCCCGCCGGGGCCGCCCACGGCACCGCGACCGGCGGGACCGCCTTGTGCCCGCATCTGCTCGCGCATCCTGCCGACGATCCTTGGGGCGCCCTTGGCCAGTTCATCCTTGCTGATCTGTCCGCTACCGTCGGCGTCGAGCATGTCGAACAGGCGCTCCAGCTTGTCGGCCATCGGCACCGCGGGGGCCCCGGCGCCGGGCCGATCCTGGCGGCCCATCTCCTTCGGCCCCTGCCGGTCGCGCTCGCGGCGCTGCTCGCGATCGCGCTGCTGCGGTTGCTGGTCGGGGGGAGGCGGGGGAAGAGGTGCGGGATCCTGTCCCAATGCCGGCAGGACCATCGTGCCCCATAACGTCGTCAAGCCTGCTATCGTGCACCAGTTTCGCGTTCTCATCGGTATCACCTGCCTTTCGTCCGTCGGTGTGTCCGCGTGGTGGCATGTTGTCCGGGCGGCATGCACGCCGTCCATCAGTTCTGCGCCTGTACGACTCGTACAGAAGGTGTAACGAGGCAGCAGCGCGTTTATTGCGGGCGACAGCGGCCGTCCGACGGCCTCAGCGCGACGCGGGTAACGCGTATCCCTGGAGGTGGGCCAGGATGCAGTCGGCCAGCGCGTCGAGATTGTATCCGCCCTCGAGCACGCTCACGATCCGCGGCCGCCCCAACTCGCGCATCAGGCGGACGGCCTGCACGGTCATCCATTCGAACGCCTCGGTGGACAGATCCACGTGGGCCAGCGGATCGTCGACGTGAGCGTCGAAGCCGGCCGACACGAGCAGAAACTCCGGACCGAACTCGGCGATCCGCGGCAGCACCTGCCGCTCGAACGCGCGGTGGTAGTGCTCGTCGGTGCTGCCGGGCATCATCGGACAGTTGAGCGTCGTGCCCACGCCCGGACCGATGCCGACCTCGTCCTCGAAGCCCGTGCCGGGAAAGAGCGTCAAGGGATGCTGGTGGAGGCTGACGAACAGCACGCTGGGGTCGGCCTCGAAATGATGCTGAGTGCCGTTGCCGTGGTGCACGTCCCAGTCGAGGATCGCCACCTTCCCGAGCCGGTACTCCTGCCGCAGGTACTCGGCGGCGATGGCCACGTTGTTGAAGTAGCAGAACCCCATCGCCCGGTCGGTCTCGGCGTGGTGGCCCGGCGGCCGCACCGGGCAGAACGCCGACTCGACGCGGCCCGCCATCACCTCGTCGCAGGCCTTCAGCACGCCCCCCGCCGCCAGCCGCGCGACCTCGAACGTCCGCGGACACAGCGGACACTCCTGCGTGTCGATGTATGACAGCTCCCCTTCGCACCGCTGCCGGAACCGCTCGATGTACGCCGCCGAGTGCACGCGCTGCACCAGGGCCAGGTCCACCGCCGCCGGTGCGATGGGGACCGTCGAGGTGAACACGCCCGCGTGAGCCAACCGCTCCTTGATCCCGCTCAGCCGCGCCGGGCGCTCGGGGTGATGCGGCCCCGTGTCGTGGTCGGCGTAGCGGTCCGACCAGACCAGTCCCATTTTGACCATCCTACCCATGATGCGTCGTCTGCCGACCAGTGGATTGCGGCCATGCCGCCCGAAGCCCGATCACGTCAGTTGGAGCGACGCCACCTTGGCGCCACGCGGTGTGGATTCCACCTCGTACCGGACCGCCTGGCCCTCGGTGAGGGAGCGGACGCCCTCGGGCAGGACGGAATGGTGCACGAAGACGTCGGGCCCGCCGCCCTCAGGCGTGATGAACCCGAAACCCTTGGCCGGATCGAACCACTTGACCGTGCCGTTGGCCATTGACAGGCTCCCCAGAACGCCCGTCCCATAATCCGGCGCCGTCACGGGTCCGTCAACCCCGAAGCGGGCTCAGCGCTTGGACTGGAGACTGGCCAGGGCGCGTCTGATGTGCTTGCTGTTGTTGTGGGCCAGGAATCGGAGCCCGACCTCGTGGACCATTCCCCCGATGTGGCGGCAATGGGCAACCTGGCCCAGCACGTGAAGGGGATCGTTGTGTTTGCGGGGGATCTCCACCAGCGCCCGCTTGCCCGGAGGCAGCATTTGCCCGTGGACGAACGCCATGCCGTTGGCGGAGATGTTGCGGGCGGCGACCCGGAAGCTGCACTCGACCGTGTCGAGGTTGTCGAGCACGTGAAGCACGACCTTCGCCGTGCGGAACGACATGCGCTTGTGCCGGCGCAGTTCCGCCGCCTTGCGTCCGTCCTGACGGTCCAGGGCGTCCAGCAGGATGGCAAGCTGATCATCCGGCAAACGAACGGATCGAATCTTGTTCTCGGACTTCATGCTTCTACCGCTTGGTCCTCCACGTGGTCCCACCCCTCGCGAAACCTCGATGTTGCTTCGGACCGACCGGCGGGGGACTTTACTTGGCAAACCGGCTGGCGGCCGTTCACCGCCCATAACCCGCGCCGCAACGCCGGCGCAGGGCTGCATCCCGAGAAGAGGCGGACCGCCGGCCAGACTGGGCAGCGGACCTGCGCCGTGGTATAATACGTGCCACGGAGATGAGGATGATTGAGTGGCGCGAATGGCTGAGCAGTGATCCAGATATCTGTCACGGGCAATTGTGCGCGAAGGGCACGCGTGTCTTTGTGACGGTCATCCTCGACAGCCTGGCCGAAGGGGCCAGCCGTGAGGAGATCCTTCGCAGCTACCCGTCACTGCGGCCGGAGCACATCGACGCCGCCATCGCGTACGCCGCGGAACTGGCACACGAGGAGAGCCTGCTCCCCCTGGTCCCGCTATGAACTTCAAACTGGACGAGCATCTTCCGGCCGAGATTGCTGGTGATCTGCGTTCCGTCGGGCATGACGCTGCAACAGTGCAGCAGCTGGGGCTCGCCGGTTCAAGCGACTCTGTCCTCCTTGCCCGTGCCCGCGATGAGGGGCGCATCCTGCTGACGATGGACAAGGGCATCGGCAACATCCGGGCCTATCCTCCCGGTTCTCATCCGGGGATCGTTCTTTTTCGCCCCCACGCTATAGGACGGCGAGCCACGCTGGCGTTCGTACGGAGGCATCTGGACCGGCCGCTGCAGATGACTTTGGGGGGACATCTTGTTGTCGTCTCGGACACCGGCATTCGCGTTCGCTGAAGAGCCAAGCGGCCGTGGCCTGGACGAGGTACGGGGAACCGCGGCCGACCGGCCGTCCCCACCCCTCCTTGCGATCACGTGTACTCTCCGAATTCCTGGATGGCGTCGAACATGGCGACGACGTTTTCGACGGGGGTTTCCTCGAGGATGGAGTCGTGACTGGCCCCGGCGATGTAGCCGCCGCCGGGCTTCATGATGTCCAGCACCTCCCGGGACTTGGCCCGGACCAGTTCGGGCGTGCCCTTGATCAGCACGTGGTGCGAGTCGATGGCGCCGTTGAACACCATGCGGTCGCCGAACCGGCGCTTGAGCGTGGCCAGGTCCATGCCGTGGCAGCAGGGCTGGATCGCGTGCAGGCCGTCGAGGCCGATCTCGATCATGGCCGGGATCAGCGGGGCGAACCCGCCGCAGCAGTGCATCATGACCTTCAGCTTGTACGCGTGGCCCAGGTCGACCAGCCGCCGCAGGTGAGGCAGGATGAACCGGCGGAACAGCCCCTCGCCCAGCAGCGGCCCCCGCTGGCTGCCGAAATCGTTGCCGATGAAGAAGATGTCGATGGCGTCGGCGGCGGCGTCGAAGATGCGTTGACTGACGGCGACGTAGTAATCGACGACGTGCTGCAACACGGCGTCGACGATCGCCGGCTCCTCGTACATCTTGACGTACAGGTTCTCCATCCCGAGAAAATCGATGGCGTCGTGCCAGAACGGCGACCAGTCGCCGCCGAGGATCGCGTATTGGCGGTTCCACGCCAGCGCCTCGCCGCGGATGGCCGACATGTCCTGCCAGGCCGGGTCGGGCCAGGGATAGTCGTGCACCTCCTTCAGGCCGGCGCTCGCCAGCGGGTGGCCCATCGGCTGGCCGTAGCCCAGGCCGTGCCGCTGGATGCCGAACGGCGTCGCATACGTGGCACCTTCGACGAGCTTGACCTCGGGGCCCCCGTACCGCGGCCACACGCGCCTGAAGTCGTCGGCGAATCGGACCCGCAGCCGCTCATCATCGTCGATGCCCAGCTCGCCCTTGGCCTTGATCCAGAACTCCGCCGACGACCCGCACCAGGCCGGCACGCGGTCGGGCGGCTCGTGGGCGAAAACCGTCATGACGCGCTCACGTGAGGTCACTGCCGGCCTCCTTCGCGAAGTGAGAAGTACGAAGTTAGAATCAAGCTGCTGGCTGCTTGTCGTCTGTGGTTTCTCACTTCTCACTTCTCA
>JACQVT010000448.1 GCA_016209665.1 Planctomycetota bacterium
GGGTGTTCGCGCAGCGGGGGTTCGGTGGTCATCAGATTGGTCATTATGAGCGTTCCAGCGATCGTAAGTGTTAGTGAGATCATAGTGGGCGGGATTTTATGTAACAGCCGGGCTTCCGCCAAGAGGCGGCTTACGGTACGATTCCCGCCTGGCAGGCGACCGGACCTCAGCCTCCCCATCGCGCTGCCAGGTGTGGGCGTTCAATCTCGGAGGATGCACATGATCCGTGTGGGACTCGTGGGCGCCGGATTCATCGGGCGCAATCACTTCAACCAGTACGAGAAGATGACCGACCGCGCTCGGGTGGTCGCCCTGTGCGACGCCGACGCCGACCGTCGCGCCGGCGACTGGTCCAAGGTCGGCGGCAACCTCGCCGACGCCCAGGGAACCAAGCGCGATCTGGGGAACATCAGGCCCTACACCGACTGGCGTCAGCTCGTCGACGAGTCCGCCATCGACCTGATCGTCATCTGCGTGCCGACGTACCTCCACCGCGACATCACCCTGGCCGCCCTCAAGGCCGGCAAGCACGTCCTGTGCGAGAAGCCCATGGCCCTGACCGTCGAGCAGTGCGACGAGATGATCGCCGCCGCCCGCCCGCCGGCGCGATTCATGATCGCCCAGTGCATCCGGTTCTGGCCGGAGTACGTCTGGCTCAAGCAGACGATGGACGAAGGCATGTTCGGCCCGCTGCGAGCCATCCATCTGCGTCGGCAGACCAGCGCCCCGACGTATTCGCTCGACAACTGGATCACCAACCCCGAGCTGTCCGGCGGGGCCGTCCTCGACCTCCACGTACACGACGTGGACTACTGCCTGCACCTGCTCGGCAGACCCCGATCGGTCTTCGCGCAGGGCTACCAGCGCAGCGGCGGCGGCGTCGACCGCGTCCATGCTTCCTGGAGCTACGGCCGTAGCATCGTCGTGCAGATCGAGGCCTTCTGGGACCTGCACCCCGGCTTCACGTTCAACATGGGGTTCACGGCCGTGTTTGAAGACGCCTCGGTGATGTGGGACAGCAAGACCGGCGTGCCGCTGACCGTCTACCAGCGCGACCGCGACCCGCAAACGCCCGAGATGCCCACCGAGGACGCCTACTACGGCGAGATCAACCACCTGGTCAGTTGCATCGAGCGCGGGACCGACCCCACGATCACCACCCCCCGCGAAAGCCGCGATGCCGTCGCAATCGCGCTGGCCGAGAAGAAAAGCGCTCTGAGTGGACAGATAGTATCGATCTGACCGGCGTGGCCGACGCTATGCCGTCGGCTCCGAAGACGCCGCGATGCGAGAACGTGGGCACGCGGCGGTGTGCCCGCAGGGTGGGAACGACCGCGGTCAGACGGGTTCCGGTTCGACCTCGACCGACTCGAACCCGTCGACTTGGAACCCCACCCGCTGCACACCCATCACCAGATCGCTGGGCGTGCAGAGGTTCTCGTCGTGCTTGACGCGGGCCTGCCGCGACATCATGTCCACCTGCACGTCGATGACACCGGGCAGCAGGCTCAGGCTCCGCTGGACGTGATCGACACAATTCTCGCACGTCATCCCGTAGACGTTCATGATCAGGGTCTTCATCGGACGCCCTCCCTCTGGTGGGTCGATATGGCGCTGGGGACGTCACAGAACCGGGTGCGGCGGCCGCCGTCATCCGTGGTCCGGCGGTTCCGACCACCCGCATCGGCCCTGGTATTCTCACGCGCCGGAAGGCGGGCTACAAGACCCACACCATTAATTTCGGCCGAATGAGCCTCGATTGATTACGAGAACCCGTCGGCTTCGGCCGCGGGGAGCCTCCCCACGACCTTGCGGCCCGGACCCTGGACCCCACCTCCGGCCGGCCGACCCGGGGAGGCCGGATTGGCTGGCCACCCATCCGCCGCCCGTCTTACAATGACCGGTGTCCATTGGGGCCCTCGTGCTCTAAGGCTCGGCGGGTGACACAGGTGTAACCGGCGTAATGCAGCCTAGACGTGTGATGCCAGTCGTTGTGTTCGCTATGCTGCCGCTGGGGGGCTGCGTGTCCCCACCCTCGTCGGCCTGGATCGGGCTGAACACAGGGGTCGGCGGAGCGGGTCGCGCCACCGCGACTCGGCCTGCCAACGGCGACCTGCCCCGGACGTTCCAGCTCGTCGCCGAACTGAAGGCGCCCCTGGTCCGCGAGGCGATCATGAACTGGGGCCTGATCCAGCCCCGCCCAGGCCGGCCCTACGATTTCGCCTTCAGCGACGAATACGTCCGGTCCGCCCAGCAGGCCAACGCCGACGTCCTGGCCGTCTTCCAGGGCATCCCCGCCTGGGCCTCGGTCACGCCGAACCTCGGCAACGTCGATCCGGGGCTTCCGCCCCGCCAGCACGCCCAGGCGTTCGCGGCCTTCGTCGAGGCCTTCGTCGAGCGTTACGACGCCGACGGCCTCGCGGATATGGTGAGCCTGACGCGGCCCGTGCGGGCCTACCAGTTCATGTGCGAGATGGAGGACGTCGACGTCCGCGAATACGCCTACTGGCTCAAGTTGTTCTATCAGGCCGTCAAAAAGGCCGACCGTCGGGCGGTGGTCGTCTTGGGCGCCCTGAGAAGTCCCGGGGTCAAGACCTTCGATCAGCCCGCCGGCGACTACCCCTCCTACTTCGAGCATCTGCTCGCCGACCCCGAACTCGCCGGCCCCGCTTACCCCTACTTTGACGTGGCCGCATTCAACAGCTTCCCCGTCCGCTACCCCGGCCGGTCGCCGTTCGACGACGCCGTCGCCTACCTGCGGCAGACGATGGCCGATCACCGCCTGAGTCTGCCGATCTGGCTGACCGCCTTGGGCTGCGCCGGCAAGGGCGCCAAGGAGGGCGAGCTGGCGGACAACCTGGTCAAGTGGGTGGTCAAGGCCCGCACCATCGGCATCGAGCGGGCTTATTGGCACTCCCTCCGCGACGCCGACGGCGCCGGGCCGCCGGCCCTTCAATCCTGTGGCCTCGTCCGCGGCGCGGACGAGGCCCAGCCCATGACGCCGCGGGCGGGGTTCCACGCCCTCCGCACGATGATCGACGAGACCCGGCAACGCCCCCACGTCGCCATGCGAGGGGATGGGCTCTACGTCCTCACCGGCCGGGATGAACCGCGCTACGTCATCTGGCGGCCGGAATCGCACGACCCCTCCCCCGTGTTGCTCTCCGGCTGGTGGTCGGTCGAGACCCTCGCCGGTACGCGGACGGTCGAGCAAGGTGCCAAGCTGAAGCTGACCGGCAGCCCGCTCTTCCTTCAGCGCACGACGAGCCCCTTCATCCGATGATCCCCCAGTGCGAGTGTCGCTCTTCGCCCACTGGCGGACAGACACGCCGACGCGGGCACGGCGATGCGGTGACGCGGAGACACCGAGACGCGGAGACAGACGCGCGTCCGTAGGTGCGGCCGGGGCAGCGCCGGGAGTCCGGACCATGTCGGCATCGTCCTTCCCCGCGTCCCCGCGTCCCCGCGTCATTTGGTTGCACAAGGAGGTCGCGGTATGGTCTAATGTACCGATGCGCGAAACAAAGCGCGTCATCCTCGAGGCGGTCCTGATCGCGGTCGTCGGCGTGGTGGTTGCCCTCAGCGCCAACGCCGCCAATCCCCACGGCCTCGCCCTGGGCACCGACTACTTCGCCCCCTTGCGGGCCAAGGCCAAGTCTCCGCCGGCCTCTGCCCCGGCCGCCATCACGGCGACACAAGCCGCGACCGCCCCGACCGTCACCGCCAAGACCGCCACGGATGAAGCCGCCGAAGTCAAGGCAATACTCGAGCGGCTCGAACTCCACCCCATCGAGCACGACGAAGCGGTTACCCTGTTCCGCGATCCCGGCTACGCCCAGGGCCTCTACCTGTTCATCGACGCTCGCAAGGATGACGAGTACCAGGCCGGCCACGTGCCCGGGGCCCTGCAGTTGTACTACTACGAGGAACAGCGCTACGCCGAGGTGGCGGTCGCACTCGCCAGGGCCGCCGAGAAGGTCGTCATCTACTGCAATGGCGGCGAGTGCGACGATAGCCTGCTGACCGCCGACCTCCTGCGGGGCAAGTACGCCGTCGACCCCGCCAAGCTGTTCGTCTATTACGCCGGCTACGAGCACTGGTACAACGCCGGCCTGCCCATCGAGCGCGGAGCCTGCGACAGCGGCGACATCGTGGAGGGCGCCAGATGAGCGCCCTCGCCCCCACACGCCCCGTCGAGCCGGGCCTGAACGGCCGACTCGGCCGCACCGGCGTCCCGCTGCTTGTCGCCCGCCTACTCCTCGGCGGCATGTTCGTCTGGATGGGTCTGGCCAAGTCGGGTTATCCCGAACTGGCCCTCAAGAAGGCCGGCGTGTGGGACCGGCCCACCGTCAAGTCCGTTCGGACCTCGGGCTACGTCGAGCTGGGCGGGCCCGTCGATTTCCTGAAGCTCATCCGCGAGTACCAGATGTTCCCCGATGCCGCCTGGGGCCTGCTGAACTTCACCGCCGTGGCCATACCCTGGATCGAGGTGCTGTGCGGGCTGCTGCTGATCTTCGGTGTGGGCGTGCGCGGGGCGGCCGGCCTGCTGTTCGCCCTGCTGATCGTGTTCACCACCATGATCGTCGTCCGCGGCCTCCGCATCCACCACGCCGACGCGATCCCGTTCTGCGCCGTCAAGTTCAACTGCGGCTGCGGCGCCGGCGACGTCCTCATCTGCCGCAAGATCCCCGAGAACCTCGCCCTCGCCGCCCTGGCCCTCTTCTGCCTCTTCTCCCGCGCCACCCGCTTGTGCCTCCGCAAGCAAATCATCCCCGCCGCCCCAACGGCCCCGACAACCGCGTAGCGTCCGGTGCCCCGCCGGACGTCTTCTGATACACTCAGCGCCAGCCGTGTAGGGCACGGTCAAAGACCTGCCTCTCCTGTAGGGCAGGGTCGAAGACCTGCCGACCCATCCGGACGCGGCCTGCACACGGACGGGCTCAACCGCCTCACACCCGGCTCGGCCTGCATCCGCCACATTTGCCTTTCCTGTTTCCTGGTGGATGCTTCAGGTGGGAATAACCCATGGTAAGCGGTCACAGGTCACCACAATGGTGCCACGAAGAGGCACGGCGCGGGCTGCGCCCGCAACCCAAGGACACGGGGACGCGGAGACGCGGCGGCACGCGGAGGGGCACCGACGGTCCCGAGAATTTGCGCCGTGGGAAGATTCTGCGGGATAGCTGTACAAGAAGTGACCATTCTTTCCTCTTGTGCCGCTTGTGCTTTTTCGTGGCTGTCATCTTCGGGTCAAGTTGCCGTGAACGGTTACTGTTGGGCGAACGCACCTGCGAGGCGGCCAGGCTTCGATCCTAAACTCAGCCGAGCGGATGCCCGCCCCACCCAAGCATGGCCGCCTATCGCTCGGGTCTGCTCCTGCACCTTCGCGCAAATGGGCGTGGCAGAGGATCGTGGCGGCCGTGTGGCCCAGCCGCCCTCGGCTGGGTTCGCCAGGGATCAGAATGCACAGTCGAGGGCGACCGTGCCACAACTCGTTGCCGCCCCCGCGCGAACCGGGTCCATAACAGAATCGGCGGACCACATCCCTTCCAGAGGACCGCGTCAACCTGTTGACGCAGCCGCCCTCGACAGGTGGCGGAGGAACGGCAACAAGTTGCCTTGGTCCTGAAGCCCAACCGCTATCACGCACCCACGCGAATCACTCGGGCCCGCGGCGTCTCGCCTGGGGACGCCGGTGCGGTTATCATGGCCGGACTATGGATGTACCGGATGACATCGCGATGGAGGCGCGGGCGCGGCAGCGACAGAAGATGGCGTCGTCGTTCGGGCCGTTCGCGCGGCTGCTGGGCTACGTCTGGCCGCAGAAGCGCTACCTGTATCCGGCCGTCGGCTGCATCATCCTGATGGCGGCGACGTACTCGATGAGCCTGGGGTCGATCCCGTTCGTGCTGAGCGTGCTGATGCGGCCGCAGGGGCTGCACGGCTGGGTGGCCCAGACGACCGTCGAGAAGCGGGTCAAGGCCGGCTTCAGCGTCTACAACTCGCTCAAGGACTACGAAGTCGCCGGCCTGCCCCAGGGCACGGCCATGATCGTGGATATCGAGTCCGACTCCCCCCTGGCCGCGGCGGGCGTCGACATCCGCCGCGGGGCGTTCATCCTCGCCGCCGACGGCGTGCGAGGCCGGGCCGCCGACGTCTTCGAGGCCATGGCCGGCAGCCACGACACCCTGACGCTCCAGTACCGGCTGCCAGCGGACCCCGCCGGCACGGAGCGCACCGCCGCCATCGCCGTCGAGCCGGTCGAGACGCACTACCGCCTGCTGCGCGGGGCCTTGTCATACATTCCCGGCGGACTTGAGCCCCGCCAGCGCTGGCGGACGCTGGTGGTCGTGCTGGCCCTCCTGTGCGTGGTGATGTTGGCCGGCAACGTCGCCCGGTTCTTTGCCGAGTACCTGACCGTCATCGTCAACTGCCGGGCCATCATGGACATCCGCCGCCAGATGTATGCCCACATTCTCAAGTTGCCGCTGAGTCACTTCAGCCGCAACACGACCGACACCATGAACCGCGTCCAGGTCGACACCAACGACATCTTCCGCGGACTGAGCAACTTCTTCGAGAAGGTGGTCACCGAGCCGTTCAAGGCCGTCGGCGTGGCCATCATCGCGCTTATCATGGACTGGAAGGTCACGGTGGTGGCCATCGTCATCACGCCGCTGGTGGTGCTGCTCGTGCGGGCCCTGGGCAAGCGGATTCGCCGGGCCAACAGGCGGGCGTTGATGAACTACGCCAAGATGCTGGGGGCGATGGAGAGCACGCTGACCGGCATGAGGGTGGTCAAGGGCTACGGCCGCGAGAACTACGAGCGCAAACGTCTGTTTCGCATCGACCGCCAGGTGCTCAAGGCCCAGCTCAAGATGGGCCGCACCGAGGCCCTCGCCTCGCCCGTGCTGGAGATGATCGGCTTTGTCGCCGTGGCGGCGGCCATCCTGTACTTCGCCAGCCGCATCCTCTACGGCGCCGGCGCCGACGAGCAGGTCCCCCACTTCATCGGCATGATCATCATGCTCGTCGCCATACTCGACCCGGTCCGCAAGCTCACCACCGTCTATCCGAAGATTCAACGGGCCAACGCCGCCGCCGAGCGCGTCTTCGAGATCATCGACAGCGCCAGCGAGTACGACGCCGACGCCGGCCGTCCCCGCCTCGCCCCGCTCCGAAACACGATCGCCTTCGAGAATGTCACCTTCACCTACCCCGATGCCAACCGCCCCGCCGTGCAGGACGTGTCGCTCACCGTGCATCGCGGCGAGATCGTCGCCCTCGTCGGCTCCAACGGCTCCGGCAAGACCACCCTCGTCAGCCTGTTGCCCAGGTTCTTCCCCGTCAACGGTGGCGGCCGAATCCTCATCGACGGCCAGGACGTCAGCAAGGTCGCTCTGCGCTCGCTGCGCGAACAGTTCAGCCTCATCACCCAGGACACCGTCATTTTCCCCGACACCGTCCGGGCCAACATCGGCTACGGCAAGATGGGCACGACCCAGGCCGCCATCGAGGACGCCGCCCGCAAGGCCTTCGCCGACGAGTTCATCCGCCAGATGCCCGACGGCTACGACACCGTCGTCGGCGAGCACGGAGCGACGCTCTCCGGCGGCCAGAAGCAGCGCATCTCCATCGCCCGGGCCATCCTCCGCAACGCCCCCATCCTGATCTTCGACGAGGCCACCAGCCAGGTCGACTCCGAGTCCGAGATGAAGATCCACAAGGCCCTCGACCTGATCCTCAAGGACCGCACGGCGTTCGTCATCGCCCACCGGTTCAGCACCATCGCCAACGCCCATCGCATCGTCGTCATGGACGACGGCCGGATCGTCGCCGTCGGCACCCACGAACACCTCCTCAAGGCCTGCCCCATGTACGTCCGGCTGTATGAGAACCAGTTCCGAAACGCGGGGTAGGACGCGGCTTGAGGCTCGCGGTTCGCGGCTCCGGTCGGCGGGCGTCATTGCGGACCAGTGGGAGGCGCCAAGATGGTCCGCGTTGCGCTGACCAGCTCGCCGCCCCGAAGACTCAATGCTGCGGGTCCGATAAACTTAAGGGGTCTCCGCATGCGTTCCCATACGGGCTGATCCCGCCCCGTCCTCCTGACGTGCGTGGGGGGGTTGAAAACTTCCTATCGCAATGTATAATGCAAGCTGTATGTCGGAGCGGGCACGTCTACACCCTGCTCGCGGGCGAGCGAGGGGCGGACGATCAGAGAACCTTGGGGAACGACATCTCCGACCGAAGGCGAACGGCATTTCGCCGCGAGCCACTCAACTTGCCGGGGCGGGGAATCGTTGCCTGCGCGCCGGCACAACCGGAGGGGAAACGATGGAAAAGCACATCACATTCGTCGGACCACTCGCCGCCCGAACTCCCGGGCTGGTTTCGATCGCCGTCGGCATGGTTCTGGGCCTCACCCTGCATCCGTCGGCCGCTCGGGCCATCGACACCGACAACGATGGCATGCCTGACGCATACGAATTCGCCCACTGGTGCCTGGACTATCAAACCTACGATAGTGTCGTCGATCAGGACCACGACGGGGCCAGCAGCTACAGCGAGTACGTGATCGGAACCGATCCCTGCGACCCCGACACCGACAACGACGGCATCACCGATGGCTACGAGATCAACAACTTCTGTCTCTTCCCCCTCACCGATGACGCCTCCGCCGACCCGGACGACGATGGGGCCGACAACCTGACCGAGTTCCTGCTCCAGACCTATGCCTGCTACGCCGA
>JACQVT010000506.1 GCA_016209665.1 Planctomycetota bacterium
ATTCGTGGCACAGTCGCCCTCGACTGTGCGTTTTGAATCTCGCCAACCCAGCCGAGGGCGGCTGGGCCACGCTACCGCGGCAATACCCTGTCACACCCTCTGCTGACTCACCTGCGTCCGCTCGCTTGCGGCCGGACCATCAGTGCCGGTATCTTGACCCCGCGCCGGGAGGGATGTCTGGTGCCGGATTCAGCGCGGGGCAGTTTCATCGTGAGTGCGGCGGTCTGTCTCAGCTTTGCCGTGGGCTGTGGTACGCCCGGCAATGTGATCGACAGGTACTTCCTCAAGTCGCCCGGTCCGCCGAAGACGTCGCCGGCGGATCTGGGGCTGGTCTACGAGGACGTCCGCTTCCCATCCTTGAATGGCTACCAGCTCGCGGGCTGGTTTGTCCCGGCGGCCGGCGGCGAGCCGCTGGCGACCGTCCTGGTCCACACGGGCATGCAAGGCAATCTGGACACCTATCTGCCGATGGTCCCGTGGGCGGCGAGTGACTTCAATGTTCTCATTTACTCCTGGCAGGGCTTCGGGGCGAGCGAGGGCGAGTCCGACTTCAGCAACTTCGAGCCGGATACCCGGGCGGCGGTCGAGTATCTGCTCTCGCGGCCGGGGGCCGACCGGGGGATCATCCAACTCGGCGCTTCACTCGGCGCGGTGCCGGCGATGGCGGCAGCGGCGAACTACCCGGATCAGACCATCGGGCTCATCCTTTATGGCGGAGCGTTTCTGGAGGACATTCCCAGCATGTGGCTGGCGACCCAGATCACCCCCCTGCTGTGGCCCATCGGCCGGGTGGGCGACCATGTGTGGGCCGCCATTCTCCCCGACTTCTTCGACGCCCACCGCTACCTCGACTCGATCCGCGTGCCCATCCTGGCGGTCACCGCCGAGGATGACGAGACCGTCCCGGTGCCGGCACAGATGGCGCTGTACGGTGCCTTGCCCGAGCCCAAGCAGCTCTACCTGACCTACGGTGGACACCTCCACGCGGTCGAGACCGACGGGGAGCTTGCCGGCGTGGTCGTGGAATGGGCCAAGGCCGTCGTGGTCGGACGGCCGGCCCAGCGGTAGTGCGCCTGACGGCGGGATCATCGCACCTCGACGACCGAGTCCACGTCGCCGAAGGGATTGGGTTCGACCTGCTCGTTGTGGGGGTCCTTCATCCAGCAGCCGTCGACGACGTAGCGGTAGCGGTACCGGCCCGGGGCCAGGGGCAGCATGGCCCGAAAGCAGGTGCCGTCGGCGTTGGGGATCATGGGGGTGGACTCGGGCGACCAGTTGTTGAAGTCGCCGGCCACGCTGACGCGGGAAGCGTTGGGAGCCTCGGCGACGAACAGGATGCCGTCGTCCGTCCGCACGATGCCGTAGATACTATCGATCTTCCGCTGCACCTGCTCGGGGCTGGATGGGACGGCGTCGGCCAAGCCGGTAAAGCCGTTCTTGCCGAACAGCGGCTTGGACGTCGCCAGCAGCTTCTCGGCCTTGGCGGCCAGGTCATCGGCCTGGCGGAGCAGGGTGGTCGGGGCCAGCTCGGGGCCGCTGGCGGCGATCAACTCGCGGGCCAACCGGACGAAATCGCGGAAACCCATGCTGCCCGGATCGTATTCCGTGATCGGTTGGCCGAAGCTGGCTCCCTCGCGGAGCTTGGTGTTGAAGTTGATGAACGTGTGGCACATCAGCGGCTCGAACTTCCGCTTGAGTTCGTTGAGGATCTCGCGGCCGAGCTTGGTGCGCACGTCGTAGAGGTTGGCGAGAACGCGGATTTCCAGCGGCTCTTCGCGGGTGGCGCGGATGCTCTCGATCGTCTCCAGTTGCTTGCTAAGCCCTTGCAGGGAGAAGTAGCCGGTGTCCACGGGGATGATGACCTCGCCGCCGGCCCGCAGGGCATTCCTCGTCAGCAGGCCGATGTGCGGCGGGCAGTCGATGATCGCGAAGTCGTACTTGTCGCTCACGGTCGACAGGGCGGCGGCGAGCCGTTCCTCGGCGTCGGGCTTGGGTCCGATCTCCGCCTCGGCCCTCGACAGGCTCGTGGTCGCCGGCGACAGATCGAAGTTGGCCGTGATCTGCCAGATCGTGCGGGCGATGTCGATGCGCTCCGTTGCCGTCGCGGTGCGCAGAACGTCGAAGACGCTGAGTTCGATTTGTTCCTCGGGCACCGCGAGTCCCAGGGCGCAATGCCCCTGGGGATCCATGTCGACCAGAAGCGTCCGGCGGCCCTCACGGGCCAGGCACGCCGCCAGGTTGATGCTCACTGTCGTCTTGCCACATCCGCCCTTCTGATTGGCGATCGCGACTGTTCTCATGATCGTCGTGACCTACAAAACTGAGATGAACCGCACACCGACGGCCTTCGCGCCCGGGTCCACACCTGGCCAAGCCAAGACTTGCGCTTTTATCGGTCGCTGGACGCGCAAAACTTTACATGAGTTGGATCGGTTGAAGTTTCTGGGACGGCGAAGGTTAGCCTAGCTTGGGCGAGCCGCGGCGCAAGAGGTTGCGACAGCCTGGATAGCAGCCAGTGCCGCGGCTGCCGAGTGGTCCCGCCGGCAACGGTCGGCAGCCTGGTGAACCTGGTTTCGCCAGGTCTCAGGGCTGCTCAGCAGCCGTTTGAGTCTGGCGGGCAGGCTGCTGTGGGACGAAAACACGATCGACTCGCGGCCCGGTTCCAACAGGGTAGCGGCGCCGCCCGGCTGGTGATCACGGGGGTGGGCACGCCAAGCCACCGCCGCCCCAGCATTGGCGGCCAGCAGCAGGTCGGGCGGCGCAACGCCGCGCGGATGGGCGAACAGGACGCATTTGGCAAGGCGGTAAAGCTGATCACGCTGTCGCAATCCGGGCACCCCCGCCAGCCCGGCGGCACCCGGATCGGCCGGCCAGCCCATGCCTCGATGTGTCAATTTAACTTCATGTCCTGAAAGACGTTGCGACAGATCCTGCCAGATCAGCGTGGCCGCAACCGGCCCGGCGAGGGTTCGCACGAACTCGCCTCGTACCTCGGGGCTGTCAATCTTCATGGCGACGTGCGATTCAGCCTGGCTCACCATCGCGTCCACGTCGGCATCGGTGAACCGGTCGATGCTCCGGCGGATCAGGTCGATGGCAGCCTGCCACACCTTGGCGAGCGTGGGAAGATCGAGGCCGTAGCTGGCCGGGTCGAGGGGGCTGAGATCCGCGATGATCGCCACATCGATCGGGCGGTCCGCCCAGTCGGGTGGGGGATCGTCGTCGCCGAGCAGGCAGGGGATCGGGCGGACCATGATGCGGTCAGGGCCGACGCCTGCCTGCGTCAGCCGGTCCGCCACCAGGCTGTCGGTGGCAAGGACACGGTCGGATGGGCCAAGTCGCGCGGCAATCGTCTGGTCGATGTGCGACTGATGGCTGAGCCAGGTGAGGGCGGGGACCGCGGGAGGGAGCACGTCGCCGACCTCCGCCCGGCAGACGTCGAGCAGCAGGGCGAAATCAGGCCGGCGGTCGAGGCCGTCAGCCAGCCGGGCCGCGCGACCGAGAGGGTGGACGTCGGACGGGGCGCGGCTGACCGCGGGTTCCAGTCGCCAGCCGGCCTCGCGGGAGGCGGAGGTCAGGACGTCGGCCCAGGCGAGCGTCTCGTCGTTGGTGTGGATGGACAGAAGGATCGCGGAGGGCCGACCTGCGTCCGGCGGCGATTCAGGCAGCAAGGCCAGGCC